>JAGBMP010000127.1 GCA_017634825.1 Butyrivibrio sp. | reverse complement strand
TTGGCGACAAAAAAAGTACAATTCTCGACAAGTTTATGATTTGAAATTTATTTTCATGATATGCTTAAAGTGAAAAAAAGGAATTTCATTTATGAAGCCAAGGGGGCATTTTCATGGAAAAGAAAATATATGATGAGAACGGTCTTTTGGTCGTAAAGGAAAACTATTGCTGTGAACACTTTGAACCGGACGACGGGGCGCTGGTTCCTATGAAAGAGTGTTGGTGTTGTAAATGGTCAAATTTTAGAACTGAGAATAGAAACGGTACTAGTGAAACCTTAAGCGTCTGCAATTATGTAGGAAATACCAACGTAGCAGTGAACAAATAGGGGAATCCTTTATGGAACGAGGGGATAAGAGTATTTTACAAGTAAATATGTTTGGTGGGCTTGCAATCACATATGAGGGCAAGAATATATCAATCGGCAAGAACAAGACAGCGAAGTATGTTCAGTTATTGGAGATCGTGTGGCTTAGCGGAGATGCTGGTATTCAGAAGGAACAGCTGACAGGCATCCTTTATGACAGAGAAGAGCAGTCAAACCTTAGCAACAGCTTCAATAACCTCATATATCAGCTTCACAAGCAGATCAAGAAGTCGGGGCTTCCGGATTACGATTATGTGGTCAACAGAGATGGCATCTTCTTTGCAGATGACAAGATCGAGATTGATTCCGATGTCCTTAGATTTGTTCATAACATTGAGGCAGCAAGAGCTGCAGAAGATGAAGCTGAGATGATCTCTTTTTACAGGGCAGCCTTTGATGAGTATAAGTCAGAGGTGCTTCCTGAGCTTGCAACACAGGAGTGGCTCATAATCAAGAGCGTTCAGTATCAGAAGATGTACGCCGAGGCAGTAGTTGCCCTGGGTTCATACTATGAGAAGAAAAAAGATTATGAGACCATGCTTCGCATCTACAAGAAAGCTGCTGAGCTTTATCCTGATGATGAGTGGCAGATTGGTGAGATCAATGCACTTATAGGAATGGATGCTTTCAAGGAAGCATATGCAGTATATGATGAGACTGTAAGGTATTATACTGACGAGCTGGGAGTTACTCCAAGTAATGACCTTCTTGAATGTTATGACAAGATGAGCCGTCAGATAACCAATACACCCGGCAAGATCCTTCAAATCAGAGATGGAATTTTGGAGCACCGTGGTGCTGTTGCCGGTGATGATGACGGAGCTTACGATTGCTCATTCCCGAGCTTTATCGATGCTTATCATATCCTTAGTCGCAATATGGAGAGAAGCGGACAGTCAGTTTATATGATGCTTCTTAATATAGTAGACTACGAAGGTAAGAGGATTACCAACGCAGCCAAGCTTGAGACAAGGGCTAAGCTTTTACAGGAAGCCATAGCGCTTACTCTTAGACAGGGCGATACCTTCTGCAAGTACTCGGCATCACAGTTCTTACTTCTTTTGGTTGGAACCAACAAGGAGAGTTGCAAGACTGTATACAGAAGGCTGCTCAACAAGTTTAAGCTTTTAGCCGGCCCAAGGACAGAGCTTGAATACAGCGTTGTATCCTTGGCAGATCTGCCGGACAGACTGGCAGAGGCCAAGTAAACAATAGAAATATTGTGGTTTTTTATGAGGAGAAAATTCCGCGTGGCTTTCAGCTGCGCGGTTTTTTCTTTAATTCTTAATAGTTCGTTCACATATAACCGGGCGGATTATTGTATAATTTATATTAGTGAAATACCAGAAAGGAAGTGGATGAAATGGCGGTGAAACACCAACATTACGGAAACTTGATTTACAAACCTATCCCGGAAGGTGCAGATCAGACAGACGAAGAAGTAACTCAAATTGACATAGAAAAGCTTCTTAGAAAAAAAGATCTGACCGACGAGTTTAAGATCTTGATGATGAAGTACGACTGTGCACTCAGTGATGTAAGAACCAGATTTGGCATACTCAATAAAGAGCTCTCCCTCAGGAACAAGAGAAATCCCTTTGAGTCTATTAAAGCCAGGATCAAGACTCCCGTAAGTATTTTTTATAAGTTGGAAGACAAGGGAGTCGACTTTAATATAGAAAATATTAACGAATATCTGTCCGATATAGCTGGGATCAGGGTCATCTGTTCCTTTGTTGACGACATCTACATGCTTGCAGATTGCCTTGAGAGGCAGGATGACATCAGAATAGTTCAGCGCAAGGACTACATTCAGAACCCCAAGGATACAGGCTACAGAAGTCTCCACCTTATCATTGAGGTGCCTATCTACCTTACAGAGGCCAAGGAATACATGAAGGTGGAGGTCCAGTTCAGAACAATAGCCATGGACTTCTGGGCAAGCCTTGAGCATGAGATGAAGTATAAAAAAGACATTGAGAACGCCGAGGTAATAACCGAGGATCTTAAGTTCAGTGCAGACCTGATCAATCAGATCGATATGCGAATGCAGCAGATCAGAGATAAGATCGATGAGTCGAAGTAGTATAGAGTTTGTTCTATATAATAATAAAGGATGCGTGAAAAAGTTCACGCATCCTTTTAATTTTAGTCCGGCTTATTTAGCTGTCCATCTTCCGCTGGCTCCGCATGGAAGGATAAGACCATTGCTCTTTACAGGAAGGCCGATTTCTTCTGCCTCAACCTCGCCCTTGTGGATCGGATCAAGGACAGTGTGAAGCATATAGGAAAGAACTGCCGGCTGAAGTCCTGTTGTATATGAATTAATAAGGAAGAAGAGAGGATTGTCGGAAAGAAGCTGGGAAGAGAGTTTAATGAATGGGAATACGCTGCTCTCGATCTTCCAGATCTCGCCCTTTGGGCCTCTTCCATAGGAAGGAGGATCCATGATGATGGCATCATATTTATTGCCTCTTCTTATTTCTCTTTCAACAAACTTGGTGCAGTCGTCCACCAGATATCTGATAGGTGCTTCTGCTAAACCTGATGAAGCCGCGTTCTCTTTTGCCCATGCAACCATACCCTTGGAGGCATCGACGTGTGTAACGCTGGCGCCGGCCTTGGCAGCTGATACTGTGGCTCCTCCTGTGTAAGCAAAGAGGTTTAGAACCTTGATCGGACGATCTGCCTTCTTTATTAATGAAGAGAACCAATCCCAGTTGGCAGCCTGTTCAGGGAAAAGACCTGTGTGCTTGAAGCTGAAGGGCTTTAAATTAAAGGTAAGATCTCTGTAGGTTATTGACCACTCCTCGGGAAGGTTATGAAACTCCCATTCGCCGCCGCCCTTGTTGCTGCGGTGATAATGGCCGTTAGGTTTCTTCCAGCCGATATGTCTTTTGTCCGTGTTCCAGATTACCTGAGGGTCGGGACGGACCAGAAAATAATCACCCCAGCGCTCGAGCTTCTCACCTGTTGAGGTATCTATGACTTCATAGTCTTTCCAATTGTCTGCTATCCACATATTTTTCTCCATAGAATAGTTCTTTTCTTTATTAAATATGATATACTAAATCGATTTTTGTGACAAATGCACGAAACATAATACATCTATATATGGTCAGAGGCTATACGGATGGGGTAACAGGTTAAAAAACATCAAGAAAAACCATTATAAAAGGCTGATTTTGTATTAAAAGTGATTAATTTTCAAAAACTTGTTGCATATGCACAAAAAATGTTTTATACTAACAAACGCTGTGACATGATAGCTATGAAGCGTGAGGTTGCTGCTTATCCAGTTGAGCAGGTTTTCCGTGGAGCGAATGTCTAGAGGCCGGAATAATGGCCAAACAAACTGACGACAAGTCACTGTACAGACAATTGTAAGTCTGCCTACTAACCCAAAGGCAGAAACGACGTGTAGATAGTTCCAAGGCCTTACTTTGTGATAAGGGTCAGGACACACACGGGAGAGTGTACAGTCACCGCTTGTCGTACTTAGATCAAAAAGTGCGAAAAGGAGGCGACTTTTTTTATGGCAAATCAGGTAATGAGAATTACTCTTAAGGCTTATGATCATCAGCTTGTTGATGCATCAGCCAAGAAGATCATCGAGACAGTCAAGAAGAACGGATCTCAGGTTAGTGGACCAGTGCCTCTTCCTACTAAGAAGGAAGTTGTTACAATCCTCAGAGCGGTTCACAAGTATAAGGATTCCAGAGAGCAGTTCGAGCAGAGAACTCACAAGAGACTTATCGATATCATCACACCTACATCAAAGACAGTTGAGGCTCTTCAGAGACTCGAGATGCCTGCAGGTGTAAACATCAACATCAAGATGAAATAATTCATCTTTGATAATAGAAACAATCAATTCACCTCTACTAGTATGATGCGAGACGCATGATGCCGTGAAAACTGGAGAATTGTCAATCGTTGCAGACAATTAAAGCGACATTGCGAATGAAGTAAGCATCCGCTGTAGACGTAATAAGGAGGTAAAAAACATGAAGAAGGCTATTTTAGCTACTAAGGTCGGAATGACC
>JAGBMP010000021.1 GCA_017634825.1 Butyrivibrio sp. | reverse complement strand
TTTCAACAATCTTTCTTATGTCTCTGGCATTTCCGAAGTCTTTCTTATTTCGCAAGCTGTCAATATGGTCAGCAATAATGTCTGCCACCCCATCAGTAAGCTTATAACCGTTTCTATTATACATGCCCTCCAGAATAGATTTTACCTCTTTTCTGCTGTAATCCTCAAACTGTACTACCTGAGAAATCCTGGAGCGCAAGCCTGCATCTAAGGATAAGAACTCTTCTGCCTCGCTTCCGTACATTCCAAATATCACGGTAACCTCCGGCATATTCTCCATGAAGCGCACAAACTCTTTCAAAACCTCTGCCACGAACCCACCGGATTCTTTGTTTAAAAAGAACCCTGCCTCGTCAACAAACAACACCCCTCCTCTGGCTCTTTTGAAAGCCTCGGCAACCTTTGGCGCTGAGTGTCCAACATATTTTCCCACAAGGTCGCCTCTTGTACAGCTGACAAAAACCCCATTGGAGGCTCCGCAATCCGCAAGACACTCTGCAAATATTTTGGCAGTAGTAGTCTTTCCTGTTCCGGGTTTTCCACAAAAAATCATATTGTTATGAAGATCACTGTTTCTAAGCTTCTCATTCCTTGCCCGTTCCTTTGAAAGCGCAAGGTTTTCCTTAATAACCGTCTTAACATTTTTAAGCCCTGTGAGTGAATCCAGTCTGTTCAAGGCAGAATCCTCAAAAACAAATCCCGGGAAAAAATCACCCGCTTCCAGCCTGTGACCATATCCACCTCTATCCCCATGTACTGCAATTGCCCTTTGAAGTGCCCTGTCCAGGCATTCCTCAGACATTTTTTCACCAAGCTTTTTCTTTAGTCTGAGCACAATGTCAAACTCCGAAATGTCTTTTGAGAGTACATACCCCGCCTTTGCTAAAAGGCTTGAAAGAACTCCGGCATAGAATTCATCATCCGGTTCCTTTACTTCAATAACCTCAAAGCCTTCCATGAGCTCCATCTCATACACGTTTCTATCCTGCAAAAGAGATTTTGGCAGCCACAAAAAAGTCATCCCGTTAAACCGTTTTACCGCATCAAGCTTCTCTTCAAGGTCCATTCCATCTTCCAGCCCTGTAACAAGGACGCCTCCAGATCTGCCCTCTGTGTAAAGGTGAATGTTATAGTTCTTTTCCCCTCTCTCCTTCTCTTCTCCTGACAGAGTTTTAAGACACACCTCCTCAAGAGCAGATATAGCCACGGTCATATCAGCTTCTCTATCCCCGTTATCTCCATGAATACTTACTTCATATTCGCTGTCGTCTTCATCATCGCTATCCCCAAACAGGTCATTGCGGTATATATCAACAGCTATTGCTCCGTCCATCATGCCATTGATGTACAAGGCTGCTTTCTTTGCGGTTATCTTTCTTTCCGCAGTTATTATGAACTCGTGACATCCCTTGTCACAGGCCTTTTGTATCTTGTCATTGAGCTCCTTAAGATATGGGAGCCTTGCTTCACTACACCCAAAGGCAGTGAGCAGTTTGTGATTACAATTGTGCTTTATTGTGGTGGTACTGATCGGAAAAACGCAGCGTTCTTCTATATATGTTCTGTTCATTTTTCATCCTCCATTCTCATAAAAACTTTTTCAACATAATTCGGGAAAGAGAGCGACTCATAATATTCATCATTCCCTTGATTTGGAAGTACAAATATTACAGGCATATCCTCTATGGGATTACTGACCGGATAATCACCATATCCATCAGAGAAATAAATAAGCCCATTAAATGATCTTCCATCTTTATCTGCCAGTGCCTTTACCCTGTCAAATACGGGGATAAAAGAGGTTCCTCCGCCGCCTGTCAGTTTTCGTTCCTTTGCAAAAGCCTTCTGCACCTCATAGTTTTTCAAAACCTCTTCATTTGTAATTCGATAGTCGCATTCAAAGAGAACTACTTCGAGGTCGTTATCATTGGCGCCATCCATGATCTGGGAAAAGAGCCTTCCCACTTCTCCAAGAAATCTGTTGCATAGATCTCCCTGACAGGACCCGGAAGTATCGATTGCTATGGCAAGTCTGCCCTTAAGTCCTTTCTTTTCTATCTCATCCTCTCCCGGTTCTACCAACGCAACATCTCCATACATATCAAGGCCATAACAGTATAGGTTTCTATCAAGCACTTCCGTGGATTCCTTCTCTACTATCATTTCCTTCATCAGTCGTTCAATTACCTTTTTGTAATCAGTACTGCTATCTGATGGCGCGTACTCTGTTTCGTCATTGATACTGTACTCACCGGCATTTTTGCCAAGCAGGTTATTTAAAGGACAACCGTATTTTGCTTTTAACTCTGTATCAATGCTTCTGAAGCCCTTTACAATAGATTCTGCGATCTTTTTACCATACATTTTCTGAAGGACATCCAATAACTCTTTTTCAAGGTCTTTGTCGCAGATCCTATGGTCTATCCAAAGGCTATGATCATCACTGGCGTACAATTTCTTAGCATTAATCACAAAGCTTTCTGCAGCTTTCGGATCGTATTTCATTTTGAAATAATCATTTGAAGTCTTTGCAGACTCAAGGCTCTGTCCTTTAATAACGCCGGATATTAGCTCCGACACTTCCTTGTCCATGATTGCTCCCATAAGCTCCTTGTGGGCACATTTTCTATAGGTCAGTATGTCTCCCCGAAGGTAATGGACTGCAACATGAATCATTTGTCTCTGGATCTCGCCCGTTCCGCTATTCTGCCTTGTGATAACCACCTTTTGCGGATTGTATATCAGATGCATTCCATTTGTAGAGATCTTTTCACCACTTCCCACTGCCAAAAGGGAGAGCTTCTCAAAAACGTAGGAAAGCTCAGGGATATGATCAGTGATTCCCTTCACAGCTCTTTGAATTATTCTCTCAGCTATTGGCCTATTTTCCATAAGCTCCCTATCCAGTACTAATTCATAATCCTTGCCCATGCCATCACCCCGTATACAGATTAAAATTAGCAGCAAGCACTGTCTCATATCCCGACACGTCCACAAAACTTGCATACTTTACCAAAATGTCACTATCGCTAATCCTTCGGGCCAGTTCTTTCTGATACTTCGTTAGTCCCCGGCCCTTTCTAAGTTCAATCATCTTTAACAGTTCAAAAATATTGTTAAGGCCCTTTGCGGCCTTATCAGATTTCATGCCATATTTTATGATTAGCTCTTTTGCAATAGTGGTAGCATGTTCACAGATATCTGATATTACATAGTCGAGCTCACCGGTCTCTTTTATATCAAGGATTCGGCTAAGACACGCGTCAAATGCAGCGCCCTCTCCATTCTTGAAAATGCTGACAATCTCAGCTTTTCCCAGAACTTTATCAGTTCTGCAGATATACTCATAAAATGCCGAGGATATCTTGTCATTTCTGATAAACTGCCGTATGGTCCTGTAATCGGTCTCTATCCCCAGAAGCTCATTTGCCCTAATGGTTTGTGCAAGGTTAGTCCACCCTCTGGGGGTTACTATGTTTTCGGGATGTTCTTCATCAAAAAAGTAAATGGCAGACTTGTGCATCTCAAGGAATTCCCGTACATCCTTATTCAGTTGCATTTTTGCTGCATAATCCAGGAAAGAACCGGCATCGGCATCTATTTCAATGACTCTTATACGATCCGCTGTTGCTGTATCAAGCTTTTTTGCTGACTTATTGTACTCGGAAGGGTTCCCTGCCAGGATAATGATCCACCCCTCAGGAAGGCTGTAGTTTCCAATTCTTTTCTGCTGCAAAAGAGATAACATAGTTGGTGCAATGGTCTCAGACATGCAGTTGAACTCATCCAGAAACAGTATTCCTTTCTCAAATCCCTCTTTTCTTTTCTCTTCAACAGATGCGATCAGCTCGCTCATGGTATATTCTGTGTGTTTTGCGCCATACTCATCCGTGATTATCACAGGTAGGCCAAGAAGACTGCTCCTGGTGTGATGTGCAAGACTATAGCTGACAAATCCCATATTCTGCTGCCTTGCCACCTGACCAGCAATGTCTGTCTTACCAATTCCCGGAGGCCCTATCAGCATGGCCGGAATCCGGTCCTTCTCCGGTATGATGTAGCTTCCTTCTTCGTTCTTTACAAGGTACGCCCGTACTATGTTTTCGAGCGCTTCTTTTGCTTCGCTGATGGTAC
>JAGBMP010000126.1 GCA_017634825.1 Butyrivibrio sp. | reverse complement strand
TTATTGGCTATTCACCAATTTCACAAATATTTTATTTTTCCTTAGCCAATCTGCCAAGAAAAATCTGAATTGACACCATTGTTCGAAATGTTGACGAAGAAAAGAAAATATCACTGTGCAATTTGTATATTGCTTTATTCTTAAAAAGACAATATGCCCTTTCCGACAACCTTGGATCTCTTAAGGGCTCTCTCTGCAGCCGTCACCACATCAATTATATTTCTGCCGTTGTCCGGATACATTGCCGCTCCGGCATTTACCGTAATTTCCTTATCGGCATCAATGAATCTGGTATCGTGTAAGAAAAGCTGCATTTCATCGGTCTGCTTCCTGACATCCTTCTGGTCATGGATGTCCTTTAAAAAGACCATGAACTTGTCATCTTCGAACCTGGCGACAATGTCAGTGGATCTGAATCGTCCGTATAAAGATGAGGCAAACTCCTTGAGCTTTTCATCGGCAAACGTATCGCCTTTCTTCTCTCGCGCCGCCTGAACATCATTTATTTCAAGCAGGAATAAAAGACCTCTTCCGTCTACTGTCTCTGTGTAGCTTTTGATCTCGCCCATCGCCGATTCCCTGGTCATAAGACCGGTCAGTTCATCCCGTTCATGGGCTTCATATATTTTTTCCTTGGCCCGCTTCTCTAAAAGATCACTCAAAAAATATGACAGCAGTATAAGCCCTATAAGAAGCCCGGAAGCAAGAATAAGCTTAAAGGCCCCTTTTCTATAGCTGTCCATGGTATCCCGGGTCATAAACCTCATGGTTTCTTCTTTGATAAGGGCTATTCCGGCTGTACCGGCAGAAGACATAGGGGAAACTATAATATAGCCATAGCCGTTTATGGGCCCCAGATATACATTTTTTTGCGAAATACTAAGCCTTATTGTATCTCTTGAAATTCCGGGAGGAAGCTGCTCCCAAAAAGACACCGATTTACTGAAATCATTTGGATCGGATTTACTGTTATCCGACAGAATATCTCCGTTTATTGTGACAATGCCCAAAACATCTATGATATAGCGATCTCTGAACAGCTGATCCGCCAGATCCTCGATAGGAAGATATCCTATCAGATATCCCCGGTCTCTGTTGGCAAATCTTATGCCGGAGATCAAAAGGCATTCTGTGTTTCTTGAATTATCGCTGCGATCAGGCAGAACAATACCGGTTCCGCCCCTTGAATACTCAGACGTGATATATGGAAAAAACTCCTTATCACCTATAGAAACTGCTTTTCCCGCGTAATTGTAGCCATTGCCTTCTTCATCACAGACAACAGCATCTCTGAACTCTGTTTCATCTATAAGGGCCTTTAGAAAAGATCTGATCTGAGCATCGTTGTAATTCATGGTATACAGTTCCATAGCTCTGCCGGACACAGTAATAGCAGATGTTGCATCGCTTATTATTATGTCCCTGTTACGAACTTCCTCTCCGATCGCCAGAGCAATATCCGTAAGCTTGGAGGTCGCTGCCCGGCTGTATATGATACCTCTGTAAAATGTCAGTATCACAGTTACAGCAATAAAATACAAAACTATAGGAATAAGCCATCTCAGATGAGATCTCTTCATACTCGCCTCTCTTAGTCAGTATCTTCTCCGTCATCTATCTTCTTTATTGCGTTTTCAAGCTCCTGCTCTTCTGTTAAGGTCTCTTCCTTGGGCTCGAACTTTTTGAACGTATCATTGTAAAGTGCTGCGCAAAGATAGCCCGGGCCTGCGATTCCAATAAGGATCAGGATTGGGACTACCTTCATATCAAAGAAATAAAGGAACAAAAACGGAAGCAGTGTCACGATGGCCATAGCAAAAGTTCTGGGCAGCGCCATAATTGAAACCAGGAAAGAATTCTTGATAGTTCCGACTATCTTGTTCTCAAACTTTGACTGAAGCGGGAAAATGTAAAGTGCTGCAAAATACAGGATAATTCCCACAGCCATGGTCACATATCTCAGTACAGGGCTCTGGCCCTTCATAAGAATGAAGTCGATAACAATGATTCCGCCAGCCACAAACTGAATCACCTGAAGGATGGCACTCTGCACAAAATTCTCTTTAAAGGATTTGAAGAAGGTCTTTGTGATGTAGCTCTCTTCTTCCCTGACAATCTTGAGCAGCACAAAATGCATTGCTGTCAGTGCCGGTCCAAGTGGTATTGAACAAACGATTCCAAACAGCCATGCATATAAGACATAATTAAAAACCGCATCTGCGCCATCATACATGATGGGTCCCAACATAAAGAACTGCTCAACAATAAGCGGAATCCCAAATATCAAAACCAGAATGTTGAGCCACATTACGTCGGCAAACTTGTTTAACCCTCTGATAAGGGGGCTGTCCAGATCAAAAATTTTTCCCATTACAAATACCCTTTTCCTCTTAGTTGTTAAGCAATAATTCCATAGGCGTGTACCTGATACCGTCGGCTTCGGTCTCGCCCTGAAGATCTCTAAAGCCCTTTTTGTGGTAAAAATCCACTGCATAGGGAGATGCATTTACAGTGAGCCTGTCCACTCCTTCCTCCAAAACCGCATATCTGCAGACAAAGGTAATAAGGGCACTGGCCACTCCATGCTTGTGGTATCTCTCATCCACAAACAAAAGAGAGATATGCTTCTTTTCACGCAAAGAAAGCATACCTACATATTTGTCATTGTCCACGGCTACAAACAACTGATAATGGCCCGCCACGAACATTTTTCTCAGCATATCATCATTGACGAATTTGTAGAAATTCTCAATTCCTTCCTGAGAATAGTCAGGGGCGTCGAACCTTACAAAGGTATCCCATGCAAGCTTCATCGCCCCGTCCCAATCAGAATGGTAAGCACACCTCACCATTATTTTTGATGTATCAATTACCTGATCCACTGCCTGCCACTTTCTTGATCCACTCATACTGATCCGCAAATACCTGTTCTCTGCCTATCTCCTGCTGAAGCTCATGACGCATTCCGTCGTAAAGCTTGATATCAACATTCTTTAGATGGAGATCGTTCTTGTAGATATTGTAGAGCTTCTCTGGTCCCTCACCGTAGTTTCCTACAGGGTCCTCCTTACCTGCAGTGATAAGGATAGGAAGATCCTTGGGTATATCCTCCATTTTGTCAGTGTCCTGAATTCTCTTAAGGAGCTCAGCCATGGTCTTGAATCCGTTTAATGTAAATACAAAGTTACAAGCCGGATCGGCGATGTATTTATCAACGCTGGCCTCGTTGTGTGAGAGCCAGTCCTGCTGAGTTCTCGGGTTAGGAATTTTCTTGAGGTAGCCCTTGAACGCCATATTATTAACCATGGTGCTGCGGTACTTCTCGCCCATAACCACCTGGAGGAAGTTAACAAGGCCGCCAAGGCTCTTGACTGTTCCGCTTGGCATATAAGCTGTTCCCTGAATGATCGCACCCTTGATACCTGTTCCGTATCTTGTAATGTACTCTCTGGCAACAAATGAGCCAAAGCTGTGTCCAAGGATAAAGCATGGAACTCCCGGGTAATCTTCCTGGGTCATCTTTTTAAGTCTGTGTGCATCACGAACCAGAACCGTAGCAGGGTCGTTCTTGCAGAAGTAACCGAGTGTACCTCTTTCTCCGACAGAACCGCCGTGTCCAAGGTGATCGTTACCGATTACAAGAATTCCTTTCTCAGCCAGGAAGTTTGCAAACTCGTCATAGCGGTCGATGTATTCCTGCATTCCGTGGATAATCTGCAAAATGGCAACAGGTTCGCCCTCCGGAATCCATCTAATCGCATGAAGCATTGTCTGTCTGTCTCGTGATTTGTAAGTCAGTTCCTCTTTGCGTACCATTTGGAATTCCTCCCCAATAAGAAATGATTATATATATATAATACTACAGATTGTTGCGCTATGGTCTTACAAATTGCTTATTTTCAGCATATCTCAGCTCCGGCCGGCATATCCTTCTCAGGTGTCATAAGAGATAAGTTGCCTTCCGCATCTTCTGCACAAAGGAGCATACCCTCTGAAAGAACTCCCGCAAGCTTGGCAGGCTTAAGGTTTACCAGAACCATTACCTTCTTGCCGACCATCTCTTCAGGTGAGTAATATTTTCTGATACCTGAAACGATCTGCTTAACCTGGCTTCCGATCTTAACCTGTGAGCAGAGGAGCTTCTTGGAATTCTCAACCGCTTCGCACTTAATGATCTCGCCAACCTGGAACTGCATTGCACCAAACTGGTCAAAAGAGATCTCGTCCTTGGCAGGTATATCGATAGGCGCCTTCTCATCGCCGCTCTCCTCTACAGGCTCTTTGGCAGGCGCAGGTGCAAGACCTGCCTTAGCAAGGTTGATGGCTGCCTTCTTCTGTGACTCCTCGAATTCAGCCTTCTGCTTTCTGGTGATCTCTGCTGCCTTCTCAAGGATGTCCTTTAAGTCTTTTCTTGCAAAGAGCATCTCAGGAGCTTCAGAAACTTTAGTTCCGTTTGGAAGCTTGCCGAATTCTCCCAGTGTATCAAAGTCTCTCTCAGGAGCTGAGAGCTGTTCTCTGATCTTCTGAGCTGTCTCAGGCATAAACGGATCAAGAAGTGCTGCTCCGATGGAGATGGACTCAACAAGGTTATAAAGAACTGTTGAGAGTCTGTCCTTCTTGGCCTCGTCCTTACCAAGGATCCATGGCTCAGTCTCATCAATATACTTATTGCATCTCTTGAACAGAGTAAATATCTCAGTGAGAGCATCAGCAACACGAAGCTCATCCATCTTCTTTTCTACTTTGTCATAGCAGGATGTAACAACTGCCTTGAGATCGTCATCAACAGCCTCTGCAACACCCTTGTCAGCAACAACGCCACCCAGGTACTTGTTGCTCATTGCTATGGTTCTGTTAACAAGATTGCCCAGGGTATTAGCAAGGTCTGAGTTGAATCTCTCAACCAAAAGTTCCCAGGTGATGACACCATCGTTATCAAAAGGCATCTCGTGAAGAACAAAGTACCTTACAGGATCAACACCAAAGAGGCTTACAAGGTCATCTGCATAGATAACGTTGCCCTTTGACTTACTCATCTTCTCGCCGCCCTGTAACAGCCATGGATGGCCAAAGATCTGCTTTGGAAGTGGCTCACCAAGGGCCATCAGGAAGATAGGCCAGTAAATTGTATGGAATCTGATAATGTCTTTTCCGATAAGATGAAGGTCTGCAGGCCAGTACTTCTTATAGAGGTCTGAGCTGTTTCCATCTGCATCATAGCCGATACCTGTGATGTAGTTGGTAAGGGCATCAAGCCATACATAAACGACATGCTTGTCATCAAAGTCTACAGGAATTCCCCACTTGAATGAGGTTCTTGATACGCACAGATCCTGAAGTCCCGGAAGAAGGAAGTTGTTCATCATCTCATTCTTTCTTGCTACAGGCTGAATGAACTCAGGATGTGTGTTGATATGCTCGATAAGTCTGTCAGCGTATTTGCTCATCTTGAAGAAGTATGCTTCCTCTTCGGCAGGATGAACAGGTCCGCCACACTCAGGGCACTTTCCGTCAACAAGCTGAGACTCTGTGTAGAAAGCCTCACACTCTGTACAGTACATTCCCTTATAAGAGCCCTTATAAATATCGCCCTGGTCATAGAACTTCTTGAAAATCTTCTGAACCTGCTTAACATGGTACTCATCTGTTGTTCTGATGAACTTGTCATAGGATGTATCCATGAGGTTCCAAAGACCCTTGATGGTATCGGATACCTGATCTACAAATTCCTTGGGGCTGCTGCAGCCGGCCTCGATGGCTCTTGTTTCAATCTTCTGGCCGTGCTCATCAGAGCCTGTCTGGAAAAAGACATCATACCCGTCTCTTCTCTTATATCTTGCAATTGCATCCGCAAGCACGATCTCATAGCTGTTTCCAATGTGGGGCTTGCCGGATGTATATGCAATCGCTGTTGTAATATAGTATTTTCCTTTATTCTGCACTTTGATCACCTTCCCGCTGTTTTATCACCAGCATAAAAGCTCGTAACCTGTCTCTGTAACAAGCAGCTCAACCTCCCACTGGGCAGAGGGTTTAAGGTCTGCTGTATAGACAGTCCAGTCATTTTCTTCATCTACAAAAATCTCATCGCCACCCATGTTTACCATAGGTTCAATGGTAAATACCATACCGGGCACCATCAGCATTCCTGTTCCGGGCTTACTTACAAAGCTAACCCAGGGCTCTTCGTGGAACTCGTTGCCACAGCCGTGACCACCGATCTCTCTGACTACTGTGTAGCCGTTCTTGAGCGCATGCTGATGAACTGCATGACCCATGTCTCCAATAGGTGTCCATGGAATAACCGCCTTAAGGCCTTCCTCAAGGCACTCTTTGGTCACATCGACGAGACGCTTCTTCTCGGGAGAAACTTCGCCGATGCAGAACATTCGTGAAGAATCCGAGAAATAACCGTCAAGGATGGTGGAACAGTCAACGTTTATTATGTCCCCTTCTCTCAGAATGATGTCCTCGGAAGGAATTCCGTGACATACTTCCTCGTTGATAGATGTGCACACACTCTTTGGAAATCCCTGATATCCGAGATCTGCCGGAATACCGCCCATCTTGGTGGTGGTATTGTAGACTATATCGTCAATCTCCTGTGTGGACATGCCTGCGTGAATCTTCTCACCGATCTCATCAAGCACTGCCATGTTAATGACCGCACTCTTCTTGATACCCTCGATGTCCTTCTCTGTTTTAAAGAGGTTTCTGCTGGGTACTATCATGCCCTGGTGCTCGAAGTTTATTATTTTGTCATCAAATGCTGCGTGGCAATTCTTGTATTTCTTGCCGCTGCCACACCAGCAAACGTCATTTCTGTCTAATCTTTTGTACATAATTTACCTTCTTTTATCGATAGTTACACAAATATAGTATGCCTTCAAAAGCATTTAGAGTCAAGGGAATGAGTCAGTGGGGACGTTGGCTCACATCCTGCAGGAGAACTTACTGTTAACTATCTCCCCGACAGGACTGTTTCTTCTTATAAAATCAATCAGCAGATCCGGCATCTCATCTGAGTAGCTCTTAACCGTAGGACTGTTTCCAATGCACTCATATCCGCCTGTACCGGTTGCCCTGTAGTTGCTGGTAACCAGCGTGTACTGCTCGCCATCGACAAGTTCGCTTCCGTCAAGCTTTCTCAAGGTAACAACCCTGTCACCGACAGGTCTTGTCAAGTCGAACTCGTACTCAAGTCCGCCGTAGAAATCATAGTTGTAGTGCTCAACCTTAGGCTGAAGGAATACTTTGGAAATGCTCACCTTCCCTGTTTTCCTGTTATAATCGAAGTACTCTGCGCATCTCTCCAAAGCCTCTTTTAATACCGCTCTGGTGACACCCTTGACCTCAACAGTGTTTGCAAACTGGTAGATTCCAAGCACATCTCTGACGGTTATCTCCTTCTTAAGTCCAAGGGGATCGTTCGACAATGAAGTGCATGAGAAATCCGCACCTGTGTATTCAAGCTCAACCTGGTTAAATATTGATGCCACCTTGCTTCCGTGTAGGGCAGCATAGAGCTTGTCCTCAGGAAGGATCTCTTTTTCCAGGCACCCGATGGGTATATCCAGCCATTTATCAAGCTTAACGCTCAGGTCATCCATAAAGACATGCTCAGCCTTTATCCTGTCATAAGCCTCACCCGGTTCATTAACAGAAACCAGCTCTGACGAGATATTCCATCCCTCATCTCCTCTTACAGCCTCTACTTCACAGTATTTCCTTGCCTTGTCAGGTGGCTGAACGCCGTGGGTTCCATCTATAACAACACCCTCCACCGGCATGTGCTGATGACCTGTAAGGAGAATGTCAAAATCCAGTTCCCTTGCAATCCTGCAGGCTTCATTCTCCCTGGTCTCCGAGAGCTTCTTCCCTGTTAAAAGATCTTCTTCAAACCCTCCGTGATAGATGCAGACTGTGATGTCGCACTTTCCCTTAAGGTCCTCAAGCTCATGCCTTAGGCTTTCCACAGGGTCTTTTACCTCAAGCTCTGAGAGGTTTTCCTTCTGTTCCCAGACATTTACATATCCGGTTACTGCGCCTGTTATTCCGACTCTTGTACCGTCCTCAAGAACATGGATGACGTTTTTCTTAATGCCAAGTGCGCCTCTTTTATCCACAACGTTGGCGCAGATAAGTGTTGCCTTCATGGCTGATACATAATCAAGGATAGCGTCATACCCGAAATTGAAATCGTGATTGCCCAGAGTGTAGTAATCAAGGCCCATTTCCTTAAAGCCCTCTGCCATCGGATGAAAATCATACTCATCTCTGTGCTCGAGATAATATGAAATAAGCGGAGTTCCCTGAAGTGAGTCGCCACCGTCGATGACAAGCGTGTTACCGTCCTTTTCAATTTGGGCAGCAACACAAAAAAGCCCCGTGTTCTCGGGGCGATTCTGTGCATAATTTATCGGATATAAGCTTCCGTGAGTATCTGATGTAAATATGATACGCATATATTATCCTCTTGTAAGTTTTACTCTGATCCTGGTTGAGATGAACTCGATGATAAGGATCAGAACGATAAGTCCTGCCAAAAGAGCTCCTGCCTCATTCCATCTGTAGGAGTTCATGGCGAAAATAAGTGGCGCACCAAATCCGCCGGCGCCAACCATACCAAGGATTGTAGCGTCACGAAGGTTGATGTCGAACCTGTAGATAGCCGTTGATGCGAAGTTAGGCATCAGCTGGGGAAGGATTCCGTAGCGGATCTTCTGCCAGGTGTTGCAGCCTGCTGCATCCAAAGACTCAATGACACGAGTATCAAGGTCCTCAATAGCCTCGATGTACATCTTGCTTATCATACCGATGGAGCATACGCCCATGGTTAAAAGACCTGCGAAAGCTCCGGGGCCTGTTACACGGATGAACATAAGTCCGTAAACAAAAGCCGGGATTGTACGCGCTGCCATGATGATAAGTCTTCCTGCAAATGCTATCGGAAGAGGAGTTAAGTTTGATGCTGAGATGAATGCAAGCGGGATTGAAATGATAGCTCCCACGATCGTACCAAGGAATGCGATACAAACGGTCTCAAGCATCAGGTAAGGAACTCCCTTTGTTGAAAAGTCGAATAAAAAGCTAAGGTCAGGATGGAAGATTCCGGACAAAACGTTAAGAGCGATCTGTCCACCGTCCTGTGTGGATCCGCTGGTTTCAACAGCGCTGCCACTCCAAATAAGGAGTCCAACTACTATTACGGCAGTTATCAAATTGTAAACCCAGTCCTTGGGTCTTTTATCATATGCCTGTTGTATTCTCTGATTCATTTATCTACCTCCGCCTTCAGACGAGCTTCTTACGAAGCATACGGCTGACAGACTCAATGATGAAGACTGTAACAAAAAGTGCCAGAAGGATCATTCCAACGCTTGGATACTCTCTCCAGCTGATCTTCTCATTGAGGATAAGTCCGATACCGCCGGCTCCTACATATCCAAGAACCGCTGCATATCTTACGTTACCTTCAAAGTTAAAGAGGCAGTTTGAAAGATAGAAAGGAAGAACCTGCGGAATGATAGCAGAGATGAAAGCCTCAGATCTTGTGGCTCCCATGGCCTGCATGGCCTCAAAGGCTCCCATATCAACAGTCTCAATCTCCTCATAGGTAAGCTTACCAATATAACCAAAGGAGAATACAGCGATGGCAACTGTTCCTGCCAGTGTTCCAAGTCCGAAAACAAGAGTAGCTACCAGAGCTATTACGATGGTAGGAAGTGTTCTTATAAGAGAAAACATTACTCTCATCACGGAAACTACGATCTTACTGGGACATACATTGGTACTTGCCAGCATTGCAAATGGTACGGACAAAAGAGCTCCTACCACCGATCCCAGAAGTGACATCTTTATTGTGTCAAAAAGAGGCTCCCAGATCTTGGGCATGTAGTCAGTATTTGGCGGGAACATCTCTCCTAAAATAACGAAGAACTGACCAATCCTTGAGACAAGGACCTCCATATCAAAACCGGTAATCTTAACCGAAAGAGCACACATTGCAAGGACGAGTATAACGTAGATAGGTGCTCTTGACGCCTTCTTGTAGGCCTTTTTACCGTTAGGAAGGACGTACTCTTTTGGCTTAAAAATCTTGTCGTAAAAAGTAAGATTCACCTAAATCACCCCTCTTCCTGAATGTTGCCTTCGCGGGAGGCCTCCCCCACATAGATGTTATCAAGAACTTCATCCCACTGTGTTCCCTGGGCAGGTCCGTCAAATACGATCTTACCTTCTCTGATACCGATAACTCTCTTGGCATACTTAAGGGCAAGGTCAATATGGTGGATATTGATAAGGATTGTGATGTTCATATCCTCATTGATTCTCTTGAAGTCACCCATAACCTGATTGGCTGTAACAGGGTCAAGGGCTGCAACAGGCTCATCTGCAAGGATGATCTGTGGGTTCTGGGCAAGAGTTCTTGCAAGGGCAACTCTCTGCTGCTGTCCGCCTGAGAGCTGGTCAGCACGAACAAAGGCCTTGTCAAGAATACCAACCTTATCAAGGCACTCAAGGGCTTTTATTTTCTCTTCCTTGGTATAGATTCCAAATACTGATCTGTACCATGGCATATCAGGAACGAATGCTGTGAGCACGTTCTTTATAACGGTAGTACGAGTGATCAAGTTGAATGACTGGAATATCATTCCTATCTTTCTTCTGAATCTCCTGAGAGTCTTGCCGGACAGACTCATGACATCAACACCATCCACGGTGAGTTTTCCACTGGTCACATCGTGCATCCTGTTGATGGTACGAATAAGTGTGGACTTACCGGCTCCGGACAAACCGATGATAGCAACAAATTCTCCCTGATCGATCTCGAGATTGATATCCTTTAATCCCTCGAAACCATTGGGGTATACTTTTCCTACGTTTTCAAACTTGATCATTTTTGTATTCTCCTGATATAAACTCAAAACTCGAAAAAATAGGGGAGGCGTGTTGTCCTCCCCAATATTAATAACAGTCGTGTTCTGCTAAAGCGCCGCTTATTGCATTGACTTAATGAGCTCCTGAGCTGCTCTCTCTGACTCGTAGTCCTCAGCCTTAGCCTCTACATAACCATTGTGGTTGTAGATAGAGATAACTTCCTTACCTGCATCTGTGTTTCCGATGTTGATAAATGCCTGTGTTACAGCAGCCTTGAAAGCATCATCCATAATCTTTGATGTCTTGCTTACGCTGATTGTATCGTTGTAGATACCGTCTGTTACACCGATTACATTTGTCTCATCCCAGATAGAAGCTGTTCTGCCGAACTCTGTTGTCCACTTCTCCTCGTTGTCACGTCTTGCATCTGCATAGCAGCAAAGAACGTCGATCTGGCCTGAAGCAAGTCTTGCGAATGCGTTACCGTAAGAATCAGCCTGTACAGCGTGTGTAAGGTCTGTGATGTGCTTCTCATAGTTCTCCTGAAGCCAAAGTGAAGGATAGATATATCCTGCAGAAGATGAAGAGTTCATAACACTCCAGTTAAGACCATCAAGGTCCTCCCATGTTACTTCCTCACCATTGTTTACCTTCTCAGCGATAGCCTGACCAGCCTCTGAAGGTCCTGCGATGATAAGACCACGGTAGAATGTTACCTGATCCTCTGTGGGCTCTGTGGGCTTGTTGTCGTTCCATGTCTTAGCATCAGGGCTTTCTATTGAAAGACCATCTCTTGTAGCTGTAAGGATAACATCGCAGCCATCCTCGTAAAGGACATAAGTACCACCGGGGATAAGACCTACATCGATAGTACCTGCTGAAAGTCCCTCACCTACTGCCTCGTAGCTGGTTCCAACTGTAATGTCAACTTCGCCAACTTCATAGCCAAGTCCTGCGAGCTCTGTTGTAAGGAGCTCCTTGAGTGGCTCTGTAGCTGTAACGATCTCATCAGGGTCACGTGAAGGTACAAAACCGATTGTAAGCTTGTCAACCTTTACGTTCTCTGCTGCAGCGGGAGCAACCTCTGTAGCTTCAGCCTGCTCTGCCTGTTCTGCAGTTTCTGTTGCAGCAGGTGTCTCTGCTGTCTCTGTTGATGCAGAATTGCCGCATCCTGCAAGCATTGTTACACATGAAATGCCTGCGATCATCATTGCGAAAAATCTCTTCATAATTCCTCCTGCCTTTAAAAGGCGTCATCAAAATTTACCGCAAAAAAATACCCACGTGAATTACACATGGGTACTCCTTGCTAATTACACGACAAAAGTTTAAGTTATACTTTATCTTTTGTCAATGCATTCTTAAATTTATGTAACCCGCATATTTATGCATTATAAGTCAAAGTCTGTATAGAATGCGCCTTGACCATGAGTTTGACAGAAGACTCTTTCTCTCTTACGGTAACTGCCGTGTCCACATCAGACTCACTAAGAAGGATCACAACTCTCTCTCCGTCAGGATTAACAAAACCCACAGTCTTTATCCTGTCTGTGTAACAGGATGTCCAGATAAGTCTGGCACCTTCTTTTATGTATCTTGAAAAATGACCTATATAATAGTAGGAAAGTTTCTTTTCGTAGTCGTCTCCCGCTTCATTGGCCTTTATAGGTGCATCGCAATAGTTTCCTACATGATTGGGTCCGCCCTTAAAGTCCACCAGAAAATTCCAGTCAAAGATGGCTGTAATTCCGTTTTTAAGGTTCCCAAGCATCTGATGAGCGTACATCTCAGCATTGTGAATGTCGCCCTCTCCGGCAAACCTTGAATACTCAACGCATCCTTCGGTAAAGAAAATCTCTTTTTCCGGGAAGTGCTTTCTGATCAGGCCCAGGTTCTCAAAGTGGTCTCCCGTATACCAGTGAACAGCACAGCCAAAGATATACTTATCGGCTCCGTCCATGGCCAGAACGTCCTTAAATCTCTGGTAGCTCACTTCCTTGTTGTGATCCCAGACGAGGATCTTAACCTCATCGAGAAGTCCGGCTTTTTCAAGGGCAGGTCCCAGATAGTTTAACGCAAAGTCCGCTTCCTGCTCCGCAGTATATCTGCAGGAATCCCAGGTCTGGGTTGCATTGGGCTCGTTCTGTATTGAGGTAAAAGAGATCTCGATGCCTCTCTTCTTGTATTCCTGAATAAACCTTACGAAGTAATCAGCCCACAGCTGTCTGTACTCAGGCTTAAGCTCTCCTCCGTGGTTCATCTCGCCGTTTGTCTTCATAAACGGCGGCGGAGACCAGGGCGCCATCAAAAGAACAAGGGGTTTTCCCAGCTCCTTTTCTGCTGCCTTTATCATGGGAATGATCTCTTTTTCATCATGCGCTATATCAAAGCTCTCAAGGCTCTCATCGCCCTCTTCGATGTAAGTATAATTGTCCAGGGCAAAGTCACAGCTGTTCATGTGAATGCGCCCCAAGTTGTATCTGAGGCCGTCAGCCCCGAAAATATCGGCAATGAGTCTGCTTTGAGCCTCATCGCTCAGGCCACTGTATGTATGAGCCGCAGCCTCTGTAAAGGCTCCTCCGAACCCGCGTATAGTGGTCTCCTTCTCATCAGGGAAAACCACCAGGGCTTTCATTTCGCCTGCAGGACCTGCATCTTGAAGCGTACTGCAGCTCCAATGCTTACCGCCGGCAAAATGGGTCTCAATTGCTGTTATATTTTTCATCATAAATCCTTTGCTATCGTCGAATCGCGCGGGATTATCCTTCCGTTTAAGGTTATCAGTCTTCCGGCTTCTCCGCCGATCATGCGAACAAGCTGTTCCACTGCTATGATGCCCTGTTTTTCAAAGAATGTTCTGATGGTTGTAACTGATGGGCTTACCACTCTGGTCAGCTCGATATCGTCACATCCCATAACACTTACCTGCTCCGGCACCTTTACTCCGCTGTCCCTTAGTGCTTCAAGTACACCGATAGCACTTAGGTCGTTGGCTGCAAAGATTGCGTCCGGCAGCTCTTTTCCCGAGTCAACAAATTGCGTAACCGAGTTGTAGGCTGCAAGCCTCTCAAACTTACCCGGAAGAATGTAGTCATCATCTACAACAATTCCTGCTCGCTTAAGAGCTCCGAAAAATCCGCTTCTACGTTCCTGGTTATCGTAATTGTCCTCTTCTCCTTCTATATACATAAATCTCTTGTGGCCAAGCTCAAGTAAAAACTTCGCAGCCTGTTCGCCGCCGTTTCTTGAGTCAAACACAACGCTTGAAGACTTATCGCCCACAAGGATCCTGTCAATGTACACCGTAGGTATCTGCTGGTTCTTAAGGATCTTTTCCTGATCGGGTCCTATGGCTGAATTGAGGATTATCGCGCCATCAACCCTGTGGCCCATAATGTTTGCCATGATATGAAGCGGGTCAGAGCTGAGGAATATCTCAAGTTCATAGCCGCTCTCCACACAGGCTCTGTATATGGAATCAGAAAGCTCTCCGTAGTATGGTCCTCTGATAGCTCCAAGGAACAATCCTAATACTCCGGTTGCCTGGGCCTTTAAGTTTCTGCCGTTAAGGTTTGGGGTATAGTTAAGTCTCCTTGCCACTTCAAGGACTCTTTCCTTGGTGTCGGGATGCAGAACATTCACATTATTAAGGGCATTTGAAACAGTAGAGATTGATACTCCCGCTTCTCTTGCCACGTCTTTTATCGTTATCTTTTTGTTATCGTTTTCCCTTTTAGCCAAGGCCTGTTCCCCTTTTCCTCATGCACTACGCTATTTTCTATATTCAGCAGAGGGCAAAAACGTTTTTCGCCCTCTGCTATTATAACATATCAGACTCAGGTCAAGAGGTCATCGCCCGGATTAGTTGTAATTGTACTCCTCGCAGTATGCTTTCCACTGCTTTGTGTACTCTTCACGGCACTTATCAATGCCAGCCTCAGTCATCTTGTTTCTAAACTCTTCTACTGCTGCATCAACATCATCAACAAGTCCGGCCTCAAGTGGAGCGAGGTACTGTCTCATTACGTTGCTGACTGCTGATCTCTCGGCGCTGTAAGAATCATAGTTCTCTGAGAATCCATCATAGATGTTTACGTTAGGGAACTTTGTCTTTTCCCCAAGTACTGCGTACTTATCAAACATCTCCTGAAGCTTAACATCTGTCTTCTGAGGAAGCTTTGTCTCGCCGTTTCTGAGGTTCCATGTGTTGAATCCTTCGTAAGGGAATGTAGGTGTCTCGCCTGCTTCTTCCTGAAGGTTCTTGTAGATACCATCAACTACGTCATAGTGTGTTCCCTTGATACCGTACTGAACGATTGAGTTGATCTCATCATCGCAGAGCATAGCCTGAAGTACAAGAAGTGCTCTCTCAGGATCCTTGCAGCCTCTTACGATAGCAGTTCCGTTCTGTGTTGCATGTCCGGGATAGATAACGCCGTTTGTCTCGCCGTATGCTACGTATGCTGACTCCCAGCCCTGTCCTGCATTCTCAAAATCAGCGATAGCTGTGATCTGCTTGTTAGGATTCTGTCCTGCAACTTCTGCTACGCAGAGACCGTTCTTGTAAGCGTCTGAGTTGTTTGTGTCTGAAAGTGCACTCTTTGACCAGAATCCAAGATCTGCCCACTTCTTCATGAGCTTCATGTCATCTACGAAATCATCTGAGTACCAGTAATCATAAACATCTGAAGGTGTGTCATAGTTTGCTGCAAGACCGTAGTCAAGACCATTGTTAGCAACCCAGTTGTACTTGAAGTTAAGTGCCCAAGCTGCATCGAAACCTGTCTTAAGTCCCTGGCTCTCTTCTGTTGTTACTGTAAGAAGTCCCTGATTAGGCTCGTTCTCCTTGATTCCAAGAAGGTATGCCTCAAGGTTCTCAAGTGAATCAGGTACAGGAAGATCATATTTTGCTCTGAGGTCCTCTCTGTACTTAACACCGTTACATACATACTCAGCCCATGTGTTAGGTACTGCATAGATCTTGCCGTCAACTCTGCACATGTTGAGGTTTGCATCGCCTACAAGTGCCTTGAGGTCAGGTGCTACTGTATCAAGCATGTCATCGAGCTCTTCGAAAGCACCGCTGCTTGCGAGCTGTCCATAGTTGAGCCAGTTAGCAATGTAGATAAGGTCTGCGCTCTGAGCTGTGATCTCGTTAGCGTACTTCTGCTGGAAATCTGTCCATGTTGAGAACTGCATATCAACAGTTGCATTGCACTTCTCAAGAAGCTTCTCATTGAGAGCTGCCTCAACAAGCTCCTCGTCCTGGGGAGCATCACCCATTACGTAGAATACAAGGTCAACCTGCTGTGAGAGATCAATCTCTGCAGCCTCTGCAGGAGCCTCAGCCTCTGTTGTAGCCTCAGCTGCCTCTGTGGTTGTTTCTGCTGCAGGGATCTCTGTAACGCCCTGCTCAGCGAGCTGATCAGCTGCTGACTGTGTTCCGGTTCCGCCACAACCTGTGATCACGCCTGCTACCATTGCCATTGATAACAATGTTGCTAAAACTTTCTTTTTCATATTTGCCTCCTTTGTGATATGAAAACGTTTTTATTTCTTTGTAAATTAAATGCTGAGCTCTCTCAGCCTTTTACCGCACCAACAGTAATTCCCGAAACGAAGAATTTCTGTACGAAGGGGTAGAACAAAAGCACGGGACCTGTAGCTACAACCGCCATAGCAAGCTTAACCGACTCTGTAGGAAGGTCTGCCGTCTTCATGCTTACGTTACTTGCCATCTGCTTCATGGCTGTTGTGGCATTGAGCAGATCGTAGAGGTAGAACTGCAGCTGCCAGGTGGATGAATTGGTACTGAACATTGATGATCTGTACCAGTCATTCCAGTAACCAAGTGCCAGAAAAAGACCTACTGTAGCAAGTCCGGGCTTGAGCACCGGAAGCACGATCCTGAAGAAGATGGTGAAGTGTCCTGCTCCGTCAATCTTAGCTGACTCCGTGATGGCGTCGGGTACAGCTCCGACAATAAAGGTTCTCATAAGGATTACAAGGAACGGGCTCATAAGAGCCGGGAACCAGATTGCCAGTGTTGATCCCTTAAGTCCAAGTACATTGGCATACATCAGATACCATGGGATCATTCCGCCTCCGAAGATGCTGGTGAAGTAGATAAGGAATGATACTGTATTTCTGTACTTAAACTCTTTTCTTGAAATAACATATCCCGTGAGGGTTATCATCATAAGTCCGAGACCTGTTCCGACTACTGTGTAGTAGATAGTCATCTTGTAGGCCTGAAGGATATCCTTGGGAGACTTAAAGATTGTCTGATAAGCAGATAATGTAAAGTCTCTTGGAAGAAGTGAATAACCCTGTGTAAGTATCGTCGCGTTGTCCGTGAAGGAACCCGAAACGATGATGATGAAAGGCAGCACACATACGATCGATCCTATTACCAGGAGGGTATATGCTATGGCCTCAAAAACCTTGGTGCCTGTAGACTTCTTTATGGTCTTTGGCGCTGAAGGCTCGTAATCTAAATCTCTTGCCATACTGTGCTCCTTTCTTAGAATAATGCGTATTCGGGATTTCTCTTTTTAACCGCAAAGTTCACAAGTACGATGATCAGGAATCCGAATATTGACTGGTAAAGACCTGCTGCCGTTCCAAGTCCGATGGAAAGCGGCTGTGTCATTGTAATTCTGTAAACGTAGGTGTCAAAGATATCCGTTGCGTTGAACAATACGCCATTGTTACCGATGAGCTGATAGAAGAGCTCAAACTGTCCCTTCATAATGCTTCCAAGTGCATAGAGCAGAAGGATTATGAATGTAGGCTTAATGTGCGGCAGAGTGATGTACCATATCTGCTGAAGTTCGTTGGCTCCGTCAACTCTGGCTGCCTCATAGATCTCATTGTCTATGCCCATGATGGTTGCCAGATATACAACCATTCCGTATCCGATGTTCTTCCAGAGGTAGAAGAAGGTGATAAGGAAAGGCCAGTAGGATGGATTGTTGTAAAAGTCTATCCTCTCTCCGCCCATGGATGTAACCAGGTTGTTAATAAGACCGTACTGATATTCAAAGACGTTATACACGATAACCTTCAGGATAACGAAGGATACGAAATACGGCATGAACATCAGGGTCTGAGAAGTCTTTTTAAACCACTTTACTGTTACTCTGCTGACCAGAATGGCAAATATGATCTGAAGAATATTGCCGACACCGATGAACACAATGTTATAAAGAACTGTATTCTTGGTGAGTCTGAACAGGTCAGCCTTGATCAGGAACTCGAAGTTCTTAAATCCTGTAAAAGGGGAGGACCAGAGTCCGTCTCTGAAGTTGAAGGATGTAAAAGCAAAGTACACACCCAACATTGGCAGGTAGTTGTTGATCATGAAGTAGACGAAGGTAGGTATCAACATGACGAACAGTACCCAGTTTCTCTTAAGCTCAACGAGAAGCCCGTGCTCTCTGTATTTCTCTCTCTCTTTTTTCTCAAGAATCTTGATGTAGATGTAAGACAAAAGAGATACTACCAGCGATATTATTACCGCTGCCCCCGGAACAAATCCGGTGGTCTTAAAGTGTCTGTTTGAAAAAATAATAAAAATGATTGTTGCCAGTGCAGTCAGAAACTGAAACAGGAATGCGCATTTACCTGCTGCGAGAAGTCCAAGTTCCCCTTTTCCCTTCTTAAGTCCGAAAATTGTACGGATGATAAATGCGACATTGAAGTAAATAGCTGCTGCTGCGAGTATTAGCAGGACCATTGCGAACAGTCCCAAAACTCCCTGATTTGCATACTGGACGAAGGAAAGCAGATTGTACAGGTTATAGCCTGTGAGCAAATCTGCTGCCATGTCCTTGGTAACACCAATTCTTGAGAACAGGTCAACCAGGTTCACGACCCTTATCCAGTTGAAAAATGGGAGTAGCAGGATCAGACACACTGCGCTGATCCCGGAAATCCATTTTTTCCTCATAAAACCTCCCAAAAGCGCTTGAAGCCACAATAAAAACGTTTTTATTTATTTGATATTCGTAGTCTAGCATTTTGCAACTATATTTACAATATACTTGGTGTAATTTTGTGTATTTGCGACAATTAAGCAATTAAAAATTCTACTGTTTCCACAAAAACGTTTTTATTCCTAGCCTATATTACCAGCGGAAAATGCTTGCTATCCAGCCGATAATCTTAACCGCAGTCTTTACAATTGCTCTGACTACAGTTACTACCGCATGTGAAATTGCGGGTGTATCATGTCCCGGATTATGTGGCTGATCCGGTGTGTTTGGTGTATCAGGCTGATCAGGCTGGTCTGGTGTATCGGGCTGATCAGGTGTGTCAGGTGTATCGGGCTGATCAGGGTCATCAGGTGTTCCGGGCTGGTCCGGATCATCCGGATTTTCAGGATTATCAGGATCTTCCGGCTCTTCCGGATTCTGTGCATCAACCGAAACAACATCGATGTAGTCGTAGTTAAGCCATTCTCCATCAAAGGTTCCGCCAAGGATAAGTCTGTTGTAGCCTTCCTTAAGCTCTACTTCGATATCTGCATAAACCATGTGATCCCATCCCTGACCGTTATTTGGCAATACAAAGGATACGCTCTGCTGTCCCTCAAGCTGATATACAGCTGTGAGATCAACACCTGCACCGTTTCCGGCAACAGTGATCTTGTAATTTCCGTCCTTAGGTGCAAAGATACTGTAATCTGTGTAGTTGAGCTTCTTGGCAATGATGTCATCGCCAACTGCGAATGAACCGACAGTTGCGCCCATTCCGCCAACACCGTTTTCATTTGCGCGTCCCGAATAGAAGCCCTGGTGCTCAGCAGGCGGATTGTTTGCTGATCTTACAGCGTGATCCTCTGCCTCATATCTCTCTGCGCCGGTCTCATCAATTATTGTGATCGGTGAAACGGCAACATCAAAGAAAACGGGTGTTTCGCCCAAAGCTGCTTCGTTATCTAATGTGATGGTATTTGTTCCCTCAGTAAGTTCAGTCTTTCCAAGTACAGTTCTGAATGCCGGCTCTTCTGCGTCAGTCATGTATCCGACATAGAAGCGATACTCTCCTGCATATTTTGCATCCACAGTTACTGTTACATTGCTCTCGTCAAAAGAGATTGCATCGCCCTTAACTCTCTTAAATCCACTTATGGCTTCAGGGAATCCGTCAGGCTCTTCAATGGCATCAAGGCTGATGATGTCGATGCAGTCAATGTTTGCCCAGTTGTCCTGATTGAGGATCGTTCCTGAAAGCCTAAACTCATTAAAGCCCTGCTGAAGGTGAAGAGTAAGCTCAGTCTTGTTCATTGAGTTCCATGGAGCGCCAGCGTTATCAAGATTTATAGCAGTGTTCTCCCCGCCGTTAAGCTTATAAACAGCTGTCATTCCATCAGCGCCGTTTCCGTTCCAGTGCCATGTAACACGGTAGTCACCCTCTTTTTCCGCAAAGATCTCGAAGTCAACATATTTCATGTTTGACCAGTCTTCAGCGATTTCTTCAAAGGTCACATGTGTATTAAGATTTCCTACAGCATAGCCGGCTGAGAAGAATGACTGTCCCTCAAGACCTGCATTGGTGTAGAAGAATTCACCTTCAAGGCGGAGTGTTCCATCCTCTTTTACTGTTACAAAGTGTCTTGTGGTTGCGATGTAGTCGATGTTCATCCAGCCGCTTCCAAGAGCACCCGAGATCTTAAGGGTATTTTCGCCCTTCTCAAGATCTACATAAGCTACAACATCATGCATCTTGTCCCATGTTCCGCCGGAAAGTCTTGGAACCTGTACAAGCTGAGCTTCGTTATCGCCGACCTTTACAAGGATTTCCTTGTCATCATCACCGTTGTAATGCATAACGATGGGGTACCTGCCCTTATCTGCTGCCTTTACAGTGAAGGTGAGATAGTTGATGTTAGACCAGTCATCTGCAACGTTATCAGCAGTAACATCTGTGTTCATGTTGCCTGCTGCCTTGCCACCTGAGTAAAAGCTCTGATCTTCGAGCTTACCGCCGGTCACCTCGCAAACAGCTTCATCCTCAACTTCAAGCTTCTGCCAGCCACTGATAAAGTCACTCACAGGCTCTACTGTCACAGGCTCAGTTGTATTCTCATAAGTCTGTGCATTGCACCACTTGCTCACAATTTCAATAAGCTCGTTGTTAGGGCTTCCTGCGCTCGTTGCTGAGTTCTCCCAAAGCTCTTTTATCTCGTCAAAAGAAGCTGTGGAGATATCAAGTCCGTTGTCCATGTACTCAGGGTGATGGTAAAGTCCCCAGTTGCCATAGCCGGTTATTGTCTTGTAAGTCCATGATGTCCAGTTGATACCAAGCTCTGTAAGAAGTGCAAGGCCATCATCCCAGGCACCGTAATTGTTAAAGTAATTGAACTCACCCATGTAGCTGGGTACGTTGTAATCAGCATTTCCGATGGCGTTTGTCTTGTTCTCCATGTTGGAAATCTGACCACCGCCAGCGTTGTCGTAATCATCATAGAGATAGTTGTGATACTCATACATTACGTTATCCCAGCCATAAGCTTCGGGATCCGGAAGGTCCTCAGGATTCCAGGTGGCCTCCATGATGATCACGTGGTCAGCATCTTCCTGTCTGATAACGTTGTATGCTCTGTCATAAACATCCCAAAGGATAGTGTGGAGCTCATCTGCAGACTTTGATGAATTGTAACGGTATGTGCAGTAGGGCTCATTAAGAAGATCATAGCCTGCTACTGTGGCATTTCCTTCATATCTGTCTGCGATTGTTCTCCAAAGGCTTAAGTACAGCTCCTGATTTGCAGCTGCATTCTCACCAAAGAAGAACTCTGAAGCTGATTCCTTGTGATCCTTGCCATCAAGTCCGGAGTGGTCACTGCCGTTCTGTGATCCCGGTGCTCCGTGCATATCAAGAACTACGTAAAGTCCGTACTTTGAGCACATATCAACGAACCAGTCGAGTCTCTCAAATGCTGTAGCGTATGGATCGGATGCCCCTTCATCATATCCGTAGTAGTTGCCATTTTCATCAACGAGGTTTCTCCACCAGAAAGGAAGCCTGATGGTGTTCATTCCCATTGCACGGCAGTTAGCAAAGTCTTCTTCCTGCCAATAAGCTGTTTCCCAGGCAGCTATCAGCTCTTTTGCACCATCTTCTCCAAACCTCTCGGTAAGGTTACTTATGATAGTTGTCTGATCGTACACATCCGCAGATTCTCCGGATGGTGTCATCCAGAATTCCTGCAGGAGATATCCGCCGGCATTGGTACCGCGCAGGTTGATGATATCTCCCTGTCCGTAATTGGTCCTTAAGTTTTTGCCATCTGCCTTGATAAATGCAGATCCGCCGGTTTCTTCCAAAGCTTCTCCCTCCTCTGCCATGACGGTCATCCCCGGTGCTCCTACTGCAAGCACAGCCGAGAGCGCAAAAGCAAAACCGCGTTCAAGAATTCTACTTACTTTTCCTCTCATACTTTATACCTCCCAATTTTTGTGCATTTGGCCTCTATGCGGGATTTATGTTAACACCGAAGGTGCCGGGCAGAATAGAGTCTTACTTGAGAATTAATAGGTCAATATTGCTTTTTTATTTTTGGTGTTATAGAATGACATCACTATGGAAAATAGAGAAAACGCCGTGTTTAGGCATGAAAGAGACAGAATAACAGACGGACTGGATATTTTCTTTTGGGTATTTAATGACTCCAGCTCCTATGTACCGACTCACTGGCATTCAGCGATGGAGGTCATGTATATCTTAGAGGGAGAGGTGGATGTTACCGTCGGAGGTCAGACAACAGTTCTGCTCCCGGGAGATGTTTACCTTGTGGACTGCGCAGTTCCGCACTCGACCAAGTCCCTTGACGGAAACAAAGCTGTGCTGATACAGATTCCTTACCCAATCCTTGAGAGATACATTCCGGACATAGCATCAAGACGATTTGGATTTGACTGCCATACTGACAACCCGATCATCATGACCAAGATCATGCAGCTCATCGAGATCATCAAGCAGATGCAGGTGGTTTTCGAGATAAAGCCCGATGGGGAAATATTAAGGTTCAATTCCCTGGTGTTTGAGTTCCTGTTTCAGATCTATCACAATTTTTCGCAGGAAATGGAGACTCTCGAGGCCCAGAAAGAGAATAAGACCTTCGGAAGAATACAGACCATACTTGATTATCTGGATAGCAACTATGCTTCTCCCATCAGCCTTGATGAGATTGCCAATGTTGCCTGTCTTCAAAAAGAGTATTTCTGTCATTTCTTTAAAAAGAATATGGGAATAACCTACACGAAGTATTTAAGCGATCTTCGTCTGTCCAAGATCAGAGATGATCTGTTGGAGACAGACCTTCCGGTTAAACTTATTTTGGAAAAGCACGGCTTTACCAACTACAAGCTCTTTAGAAAAATGTTTAACGAAACCTTTGGCTGTACGCCTCTGGCTTATAGAAAAAAGCTCATGGAACTTTAAGATTCCATGAGCTTTAATAAATCTTTGGTATTCTGGGCTGCATCGCCCCTGTATACTGTCGATCCCGCCACAATAACGTTGGCTCCGGCTTCGATGACGCTTCTTACGTTTTCTTTGGTGATACCTCCATCAACCTGAATATCCGTATCAAGGCCTCTTTCTGTAAGCATTGCCTTTACAGCTTTTATCCTGTCATAGCTATCTTCGATGAAGGGCTGTCCCCCAAATCCCGGCTCAACAGTCATAACGAGGATCATGTCCACCTTGTCCAGGTACGGAACAAGCTCTTTTACCGGTGTACCGGGTTTAATTGAGAGACCAGCTCTTTTACCAAGGGAATGTATCTCATCGATCACAGCGTTTACATCAGGCGCAGCCTCGAGATGGAAGGTTATTATGTCTGCACCGATCTCTGCAAACTCCTTAATATATCTTATGGGATCCACTATCATCAGATGCACGTCGAAAACCTTGTCCGTCGCACTTCTGATGCTCTTTATCAGTGGCATTCCAAAGGAAATGGATGGCACGAAACTGCCATCCATAACGTCAATGTGAATATACTGAGCCCCAGCCTTATCCACATCGATAATCTGCTGACCCAGGTTTTTAAAATCCGCTGCTAAAATTGAAGGGCTTAAAATGTTCATCAACCAAGAAATTCCTTTACCTGTGCATAAACACCCTCGCCATCAAGTCTGTACTTCTTAACAAGATCTGCTGCAGATCCGGACTCGCCGAACTTATCCTGCATTCCGATCTTCTTAACAACAGTAGGGCACTCCTCACAAAGTACATCGCAAACTGCACTTCCGAGTCCGCCGATAACAGAATGCTCTTCAACAGTAACTACCTTACCGGTCTTCCTAGCTGTAGCTACAACAAGCTCTCTGTCGATAGGCTTGATGGTACAGATGTTAACTACCTCTGCACTGATTCCGTCAGCAGCAAGCTTCTCTGCTGCTTCAAGTGCAGATCCAACTCCGATACCAGTAGCAATTATACTTACATCTGTGCCTTCGCGCAATACTGTTCCCTTGCCAAGTTCAAATTTGTAATCAGGTCTGTCGTTGACAACAGGGCATGCAGCACGTCCGAATCTGATATATACAGGGCCTTCGTGCTCAGCTGCTGCTCTTACACAGGCTCTTGCCTCGATATCATCTGCAGGGCACATAACAACCATTCCGGGGATTGTTCTCATAAGAGCAAGATCCTCGTTACACTGATGGCTGGCTCCGTCCTCACCTACTGTGATTCCGGCATGTGTTCCACCGATCTTAACATTGAGATGAGGATATCCGATTGAGTTACGAACCTGCTCGAAAGCACGTCCTGTAGCGAACATTGCAAATGTACTAACAAAAGGAATCTTGCCTGTTGTTGCAAGTCCTGCTGCGATTCCCATCATGTTGCACTCAGCGATACCACAGTCGATGTGACGATCAGGGAACTCCTTCTTGAACCATCCGGTTCTTGTTGCTGCTGCAAGGTCTGCGTCAAGTACTACTACCTTGTCATTGACCTTTGCAAGCTCTATAAGTTCTTTTCCATAGCTGTCTCTTGTAGCTATCTTCTTAACTTCACTCATGCCTTAACCTCCTTCTCAACCTTCGAGCTCTTTGCCGATCTTCTCGAGATCTGCCATAGCAATAGCATACTCTTCATCATTAGGTGCTACGCCGTGCCATGCAACCTGACCTTCCATGAAGGAAACGCCCTTGCCCTTAAGGCTGTGTGCGATGATCGCTGTAGGCTGGCCCTTAGTCTCTCTGGCCTCTTTGAAGGCTGCTCTGATAGCATCAAAGTCATGTGCATCAATATTGATAACATGGAAGTTGAATGCCTCAAACTTCTTATCAATAGGATATGGTGAACATACCTGATCAATAGGTCCGTCAATCTGAAGTCCGTTGTTATCAACGATGACTACCAGGTTGTCAAGCTTGCGGAATCCTGCAAACATAGCTGCTTCCCAAACCTGTCCCTCTTCAATCTCACCATCACCTAAAAGGGTGTAGGTTCTGTAGGACTTGTTATCGAGCTTAGCCGAAAGAGCCATACCACAAGCAACTGAGATTCCCTGACCAAGAGATCCGCTGCTCATGTCAAGTCCCGGAAGGTACTGCATACTTGGGTGTCCCTGAAGTCTTGATCCAAGCTTACGAAGAGTTGTGAGCTCCTCTACAGGGAAGTATCCACGCTGAGCCATTACTGAGTAAAGGCCGGGTGCTGTGTGTCCCTTTGAAAGAACGAAACGATCACGATCGGGGTTCTTAGGATCCTTGGGATCAACGTTCATCTCCTCAAAATACAGATATGTGAAGATATCTGCTGCTGACAGAGATCCACCGGGATGTCCAGCCTTAGCTGCGTGAACCGCTGTAACAATGCCCTTGCGGACTTCGTTTGCAATTTTCTGCAATTCTTTGTTCTCCATAATTCCTCCTAAAACTTTTTAATTGATAATAAGGTAGTTATGCTCTCGCCGGGTGATTACTTCGCCTGACCATAATAAGCATTTGCTCCGTGCTTGCGATAATAATGCTTGTCCTGAAGCTCCTGTGGTGCAGGCTTAACCTCAGGATTTATCAGCTCGCAGCGGAAAGCCATCTTGGCAACTTCCTCTGTAACCACTGCATTGTGGACTGCCTCGTGAGCGTCCTTACCCCAGGTGAACACACCGTGATTCTTGCAAAGAACCGCGGGAACTGCCACAGGGTCTTTTCCCATGCGCTCAAACTCGTTTACGATAAGATGACCTGTATTCTCTTCGTAAGCGCTCTCGATCTCATCCTTGTTAAGGCATCTTACGCAAGGGATCTCTCCGTAGAAATAATCTGCGTGAGTTGTTCCGTAGCAGGGAATGCTGCGTCCTGCCTGAGCCCAGCTGGTGGCATAGGACGAATGAGTATGAACAACTCCGCCCACTTCCTTAAATGCCTTGTAAATCTCCAGATGTGTGGGAGTGTCCGATGAAGGATTAAGCTTACCCTCCACCTTGTTGCCTTCAAGATCCATGACAACCATATCATCCGGAGTCATTGTATCATATTCTACGCCACTTGGCTTTATAACAAATAGACCGCTCTCCCTGTCGATAGCGCTTACATTGCCCCAGGTAAAGGTAACAAGGCCGTATTTGGGCAGTAAAATATTTGCTTCATATACTTTTTTCTTAAGTTCTTCTAACATGATCTCACTCCATTTTTCATTATATTACGGAGCATCTCTGCAATGCTCCGTAAATATTGCGCTTTATTTATCAAAAATCACTTCAGGCTGTCAACAGCTGCTCTCTCTACTGCAAGACCTGCATTGTAGTCCTTCATGAACTTATCAAAGCCTTCAACATCATCTTTATCAGGATCACAGGTCTCAACCTTGCCACTCTTAAATACCTTCTCTGCAAGGTATTTCTCTAAGGTCTCGCCCTCCTCTTTCTGGCACATAAAGCCTGCAAGGATTGCCTGTCCCCAAGGGCCGCCCTCTCCTGCTGTCTCCATGAGCTTGATGGATGTGTTAAGAGCTGCTGCCATTACTCTGTCGCCAACTCCTCTAACCTTGAAGAATCCGCCCTGGCCAAAGAAGAAATCTGCCTTGACATTCTCTTCCTTCATAAGGATGTCATTACCAACCTTAAGTGCTCCGAGAGCAGTGTAAAGGTGGGTTCTCATGAAGTTTGAAAGGTTGAACTTATCATCAGGTCTTCTTACAAACAGAGGTCTTCCTTCGTTGAAGCCTGTAATGCTCTCACCTGAGAAGTAGTTGTATGCAATAAGTCCTCCGCAATCAGCATCACCTTCCATAGCCTTGCGATAAAGTGTTCCGTAAAGTGTATCGTCATCAACATCCTTGCCGATAGCGCCCGCAAACTCTCTAAAGAGTCCTACCCACGCGTTGAGGTCTGATGTACAGTTGTTGCAGTGTACCATGGCAACTTCTTCGCCGCTTGGTGTTGTAACAAGATCCAGCTCAGGATATGCCTTTGAAAGGCTGTGCTCGAGAACCACCATTGAGAATACTGATGTTCCGGCTGATATATTACCTGTTCTTACGCCAACGGAATTGGTTGCAACCATACCTGTTCCTGCATCTCCCTCAGGAGGACATACTGCGATGCCTGCCTGAAGCGTTCCTGTAGGATCAAGCTTTTTAGCGCCTTCCTCAGTGAGCTTGCCTGCTGATACGCCTGCAGGAAGTGACTTGGGGATAATGTCTCTGATCTTCCAGCCCAGGTTCTTAGGAGCGATGAGCTCGTCAAACTGATCCAGCATCTTCTCATTGTAGCTGCAGGTAGCTGAATCTATCGGGAACATTCCTGATGCATCGCCTACGCCAAGGACCTTCTCTCCTGTGAGCTGCCAGTGAACGTAGCCGGCAAGTGTTGTGAAGAAGTCGATCTTGGAGATGTGCTCCTCACCGTTTAAGATTGCCTGATAGAGATGTGCAATGCTCCATCTCTGTGGAATGTGATATCCGAAAAGATCTGTGAGCTTCTCTGAAGCTTCTTCAGTTATTGTGTTTCTCCATGTCCTGAAAGGTACAAGGAGATTTCCGTCCTTATCAAATGCCATGTAACCGTGCATCATTGCTGAGAATCCCATGGCTTCGACTGTTGTGATTTTCTCTCCGTACTGCTTGAAGGCATCTGCTGCCAGATTCTTGTAGCAGTCCTGAACTCCGCCCCATACATCATCCAGGGTGTAGGTCCAGATTCCATTATCCAGTCTGTTCTCCCAGCTGTGTGACCCTGAAGCGATAGGATTGTACTCCTCATCAGTGAGCACTGCCTTTATCCTGGTTGATCCAAACTCGATACCAAGATATGTCTTCCCCTCTGCTATAGCCTTTTTTGCATCTCCCATAAATTGCCTCCATTCTGCCGGCGCTGCCCGGCTTTCTCCTTTATTTTCCCTTTACTATGTTTATTCTCTGCTCTCTGAAACCGATGCTCTGAGAATTACATCCTCTTCAAATTCGTAGGTAGCATTAAAATACAGCTTACCTTCGTGGATCATTCTGATCATGTTGGTTGCAGCCTTTTCGCCGAGCTTCTCCTTGGGGTGAGGGATCGATGAGATGGTAACTCCTCCAACGCCAAGCCTTGCCATGTCCGAATCATCCATTCCGATGACCGACATATCTTCCGGAACCTTAACTCCTATGTCAGAAAGCACCTCGATCAGCATGCCTGCCACCTGATCGTTATAGCAAAAGACTGCAGTGCAATCCTTAAGTCTGTCCTTCATTCCGGCCAAAGACTCTTTTCCGTTCCTGATGTCTATGGTATCTATCCAATTGACGTGCTCATATGCAAAAGGAAGATTGGCTTCCATTACAGCCTTTAAATACCCTCTGTAGCGCTCTCTTCCCTGTCCGTCATCAAGCTTAAGGATGCATCCGATATTCCTGTGTCCCGCCTCAATAAGAGCTGTGACAGCTTTGTAGGCGCACTCCGCATCGTTTAAGGAAACATGGGGGATATCAAGCTCCGGATAAAAAGTATTTATGAAAAGGATCTTCACATTCTTCTCCCGTAGCTGTGTGTACAACTCCATGTTCGGATTTGGAAGAGCACTCTTAACCGGCTCCATGATTATCCCTGCAATATCGTTTCTCTGAAGAAGGTCCTCTAAAATCTGCCTCTCTCTGGTGACAGTATTGTTGGTGAAGGAAAGCTGCATGGAATAACCCTTTTCGCTGAGGTTACTCTCAATTCCCCTGATAGTGCTCGGGAAAATGTAGTCATCAACATAGGTTGTGATTACCGCAACTACATTCCTCTCTCCCTCTTCTGCACGAAGATCGACCACATAGGTTCCGCTTCCTCTGCGGCTCTCCAATATCCCATCCTCTACCATCTGCGCAATGGCATGTCTGATGGTCTGGCGGCTTAAGTTAAACTCCTCGCTCAGCTCGTTCTCAGACGGGATCTTAGCTCCCGGGATAAGCTCTCCGTTATCTATTTTCTTTGTTATCCATTCAATTACGTTTACGTATTTAGCCACGATTTTTCCCACATAAAAAGACATTAACAACCTGCACAACCATGTTCCCATAGCCTGTACTAATCGTCAATGTCAAAAATAAACATTTTTATCAAGTTGTATATGTACAAATTTTCAAAATGAGCCCCAGGGACGGAGTCAAGGGCTCAAAATCAGCAAAAAATAAACTGCCTTCGATTTACATCGAAGACAGTCTTGAATAAAAGAATAAATATTGCTGCATTATCCCGTTGTACGGGGTATATTTCTCAAATAAAAATCCGTTCGGGTAATGATTCTCCAAAACCCTGTTGATCCACACGTCCTTAGGAAAAGCATCCAGTCTGTGATAGCCAAAGAGTATCTCGCAATTGGCAACCTTAACTCCGACTCCAAACAGCTTAAGAAGCTCTTCCATAAGTGCCTCGTCATCAAGAGACTCATAAGCCTTCAGATCTACAGCTCCGCTTACCACGTCCATTGCAGCCTTTTGAACGTACTTGTCTCTATATCCAAGGCTGCAGGCGGAGAGCTGATCTAAAGACAACTCGGCCAGCTTCTGAGGTGTTGGAAATGAGTAGATGGGCTTCCCTTCCGCATCCTCTTTTATAACATCTCCCGCCATTGCGCAGAGCTTCTCAATAGAAGCCTTGATAGCCGGTATGTTCTTACGCTGAGAGATGATAAAAGAGATTAACATCTCCCAAGGATCCTGCCTTAATATCCTGATCCCCTTGCCAAACTCAACTGCTGCAAAAAGATATGGATCTTCCTCTTTATCAATCCTTTTTCTCAAGCTCCGATAGTCCAGGTCCAGATCGAAGTACCCTCTCCAGAAGCTGTCAAACTCATCCTTACTGCAATCCAGCTCATACTCGCCACTTCCAAGACTCTTTATGAAAAGATTCTTATCAAGAGCCGTGGCACTGTAGCCATCGGCCATAGCGTTGAATCTGAAGCACTGTCCGCTGTTTGCTATTTTTGAAAGATCAAAATCATCCTTAATGGTAATCTTCATAAATTACTCCGCTTTATCCATATCGTCCAGGTATCCTCTGTCCCAGAGCATGATGTTCAGCTTCCTGGCAAGTTCCACTGCCGGCTGCGTAAAGTACTGGTTGGTCATGACAACACCGACCATTCTGTCGTAGTAATCACGGCCTGCATAGACCTCCTGGACCGCCTTGACACCTATTGGCTTGTCGTAGCACTTGCACTGAACAGCGTAGGTAATACCATCTTTCTCAGCCAGAATGTCTGCTCCAAAATCTCCGCTTCCCTTGGTAACCTCCACCTCTAAAAAGCCGTTGGCCTTCAAAAGGTCTGCGCAGTAGTACTCAAAATCATGTCCTTCCATCTCGTCCATAGGAAGTTCATGGGGCAGTCTTTTTATGACTGCCCTCACCACAAGCACAACCAGAAGCACGATGATAATTGCAAGGATCAGATATAGGATCACTACAGGTATCTGTGTCATTAGAGTTTAAGATCTCCTTCTTTTACCCATCCAAGCTTCATAACACCCTTGTGGATCACCAGTGAAAGAACTGCAGGAAGCACGAATGAAATAAGAACAAGTCCCAGCCAGTCAAAGCCTGTGATTGCTGCCTTGGTTCCATTTGCTATGTCATTAACCCAGCCGGTGTAAACACCAATCTGTCCTACAAGTCCACAGGTTCCCATACCTGATGATACCGGTGCTCCGTTCATCTGAAGCCTGAAGATGCATGTTGCTATCGGTCCTGTGATGGCCGATGCCAGTGTAGGTGCGATCCATACTCGTGGGTTCTTGATGATATTGCCCATCTGAAGCATTGAGGTTCCGATACCCTGTGAAACAAGTCCTCCCCATTTATTCTCCTTAAAGGAAATAACTGCAAAGCCCACCATCTGAGCACAGCATCCTGCTACAGCCGCTCCGCCTGCAAGACCTGTAAGTCCAAGCGCCGCACAAATTGCTGCAGAAGAAATAGGAAGTGTAAGCGCCATACCAACAACCACTGAAACTATGATTCCCATGAGGAATGGTTGCTGCTCTGTTGCCCACATGATAATGTTTCCAACCCACATTGCTGCTCTTCCAAGCGGTGGTGCAATGAGCCATGAAAGGAACACACCCACTGCTATTGTAACAAGTGGAGTGACCAATATATCGACCTTAGTCTCTTTTGAAACTGCTTTTCCGAATTCAGCGGCGATGATTGCCACAAAAAGAACCGCCAGAGGACCGCCTGCTCCGCCCAGTGCGTTCGCAGCAAATCCAACTGTGATCATTGAGAAAAGAACCAGTGGCGGACACTGAAGCGCGTAACCTATAGCTACAGCCATTGCCGGGCCACTCATTGCTGTTGCAAGACCACCAACCGTGTACTCAACGCCTGCAACCGTAGCAACTGTCTTCATTAGAAACGGTATGTGAAACTGTGTACCGATGGTATTGATGATAGTACCAATAAGAAGGGAACAAAAAAGTCCCTGTGCCATTGCTCCCAAAGCGTCAATACCATAGCGCCTTAAGGAAATCTCGATGTTTTTCCTCTTCAAAAACTCTTTCATAACTCATTCTCCTCCAGTCGACGCCGCACCTTGTTGTGGGTCGCCGCATTTATTTGGAAAATGTTACCATATCCTCAGCCATTTCTCAAGCTAAGACAGCAAAAGACGGTAGTCCATTCGCCCCTTGGGATTGTATAGTTTCCAAACTTTCAGCAATATCATCATATCCCCAATAATATGCTTCAACCTTTTTGTACTCGCCTAAATCTTCTTTATAAGGAATTGAATTATCATCACACCACTTTCTCAAATATTCAGCAGCTTCTTCAATTTCCAGCATATGTAATTCCGGCATTAATACGCACCCATTGAAATAATCTTCATTCTCATCACCCCAACTGCTATTCCACTTACTATAATGTTCTAACAAATCCTTTTCTATACTATCGTGCCTCTCAGTCAATAATATCCCATGAACTACATGATGTTTCTTATCCCAATACCATTCATGTTCACATTTATAATCTCTTGTAGAGACAACAAGCCAACTTAGGCTTACTTCCTTCTGTTCTATCTTTTCCATATCTAAATCTCCTCATTTATTCTTTTCCCCTAATCATTTAGGTAATATCAGCGGTGGATTCTGTAATAACGAACTAATTACAGGTTTGTACTTGGCAATTCCATAATCTTCAACAATGCTTGTTATTTTGGCCCCTGCATCTTTGGACGATGCTCCGCACAAGAACACTCTTTCGTTGGCCGTTCCATAATCCAACACAATAAATCTGTCATGAAATATACCTCCGGTCTGCTGCATTGATATCTGTACAGCCGGATATTCTTTGATTGCAAGGTCTCCGCGCAAAACCGTCATCAGCATATATATTCGTTGTTCAGTAAAAACATAAGGATTATATTTTATATTCGATCCTCTTCCACTTTTTCTGTTCAAGGTGAAATTATTGCACCTTGAAAGGATTTCTGTTTCTTCATCAGTCAGTTCAAACATAAAATCTTCACCTTCAAACTTCTGACGATTATTATTAACCTGCCTTTTAAAGTTTTTGGTCTCATAACCATATATTTCTGCAAGGTCTGCATCAAGCATTACTTTTCTGCCCCGAAACTCATACAGCTTACATCGCAGCAGCTCCTCATCGATCTCTGGGGGTATTATTTCTTTAGTGTTCTCTTCCATGAATCAATTCTCATTCTCTTTTTTCTGCAGCTCATCATAATATTCCTTATATCTGTAGATACTTCGCTCACTAATGCCGTTTCGTTTGGCAATCTCCACCATGGTCATGCCCTGTTCATGGCAAGCAACGAAATCATTATAAATCGACATCCACTTGGCATTATGTTTCTGACGACCGCTGGTTTTTTTGTTTTTATAATATTCAATTTCTTCCTTTAGCCTGGAATTCTCAGTTTCAAGCTCTGCAATTCTTTGTAATGCATCTTCTAATGTCATAGTCTTCTTCATAATTCACCCGCTTCTATTTCCAAACAACACTGTCAAATTCATTTTGTCATAGTTTACACCAATCGCCCTCTGTTGTCAATTTCATTTTGTCATGTTAGCACATCACTTCTGATAACCTCCACCAGACTGCTGATCGCTTTGCTTATATGCTTATCTTTATGAACGAATATCTGTGAGTAGATAGGAAAAGAGCTGCCTCTCCAATCTAGTCTTTTCAGACTCCCATTCTCCACTTCTCTTGTTGCAGTCATATCCGGAATAAATGCGACTCCCAAACCATTGGAGGCAAATTGCTTGAGTATTTCCTTGCTACTGGTTTCTATCAGAGATTTTGCTTCTACTCCGCATTTAGCCAGATCCTCAAAGAGCATATGCCTGAAGCTGCAATTATGCCCCGTCAGAAGTAGCGGATAATCTGCGAGATCCTTCTCTTTTATCTTCTTCCCCACAAGCGGATGATCCGGCGAAGCATAAAAGCCCAGCGTCTCTGCTTTCTTATACAGCATGGTCAGCCTGTCATCCTCCATGTAAGGATTTAATGTGTAAACCAGGTCCAGTTCCCCTTTTTGCAGCATGTCCGGAAATGTATCATGCGTAATGAACACCAACCTGATATCTATTCCAGGAACCTCTTTTCTATACTTCATCAGCGCCTTCGGAACGCGGTTATAGCACAGAGATTCGGAAACACCTATCTTCAGCACTCCGGTCGGCTCTTCCTCATCTGATATTTCAAGATGAATCTCACGCTCCAGCTGAAGCATCTTTTCCGCATATGCTATGAGTTTCTCTCCCTGCGGAGTAAGAACAATGGTCTTACCCAGTCTGTCGAACAATTGGCAGCCAAGTTCTTCCTCCAGCTGCTTGATCTGCGTTGTCACCGTGGATTGTGCATAACCAAGGCTATCAGCTGCTGCCGAGAAACTGTTTTGCTCTGCAATTTTCAAAAACGTGCTTAACTGAGTTATTGTCATGATCACTATACCTCTTGAATTCATTTATTTTGAATATTTATATTATTTGTTTCAATTTTACAGATATATGTTTCAGCGTTATTATACATTCAAAATAGAGCGAACACAAGGAGGTACCACAAATGAACGAATTATGTATGATCATCAAGGATACGGTAGAGCCCAATTTTCTTAACATCCGCACAGCAATAAGAACTTATGACAGGGATGCTCTCTGCGTAGGCGCACCTTGCTGGAGATGGGCTTACCACGCACTTCATTCTGCGGACAAATGGTTTATCAACCCATTCGATTATGAAGAGCCTTCATTTCATGTAGAAGGATTGGATAATCCGGATGTTCAATGCGATGCTGTCCTTTCAGACGAAGAGCTTCTTGCCTATCTTGATTCTATTGAAAAGAAAACGCTGGAGTACCTGGACACTCTCACAGACGAGATGCTTTATGAAAAGCCGAAGGATTGTAAATATACCCGAATGGAACTGGTTCTCAGACAGTACAGACATCTCTCATTCCACACCGGAATGTTAAACGGACAGACAGCCCTGGCAACCGGACAGTTTCCCATGTGGGTTTCAGAAACCGAGCAGTTCCTGGATGACGGAATACTCTTCGGAAGATACAGAAAGTACAAAGTATAAATGGAAAAAGACCTCTCGTCCGCCTATAGACGAGAGGCCTTCTCTATAACCTGTTCATAATTCGAATCTATGAGTTCTATATGTTCACCTGTCTTTTCAAATCCTTCTATAAATCTTTTGTTATCTGCTTTTATCCAACCGGGGTTCGCCAGAACAATAGCGTTCTCTAAGCTCAACCTTCCTTATCAGTCGTTTTCGTCAAGAGCACCACGGTTTCTACATGTACGCTCCAACTGAACATATCGCAGGGGCGCACCTTCTTTATCTCATAGCCGCCATCGCACAGAATTCGAAGGTCTCTGGCGAGAGTTGCGGAGTCGCAGCTGACGTAGACGATGCGATCCGGCTGCATTTTGAGCATGGTTTCAAGGCAGGCTTTGTCGCACCCTTTGCGAGGCGGATCTACAACTATAACATCCGGATGAAGCGCTGACTCTGACAGGGCAGCTCCATCAGCCCCGGATCTCTTCTTTTCATAGAACTCAGGAAGGACTTCCTCTGCCTTACCACAGTAAAAGTCTGCATTGACAAGCCCGTTCCTCTTAGCATTGCGCTGTGCATCCTCCACTGCATCCGGTATAACCTCTACGCCGTAGACACGGCCTGCTGCCTTTGCCATGGATAAAGAGATTGTTCCGATTCCGCAGTAAAGGTCCCAGACTGTCTCTTTTCCCGTAAGATGTGCATACTCTATGGCCTGTCCATAGAGCTTTTCCGTCTGAACAGGGTTAACCTGATAAAAAGATAAAGGTGAAATCTCAAACTCAAGGCCGCACAGAGTATCGGATATGGTATCCCTTCCCCAAACGGTATGGATCTCATGTCCCATTATGACATTTGTTCTGTCTGTATTAATACTGACGGATATACAGGTCATTCCTGTGACAGACAAAAGCGCCTCCACCAATGCCTGCTGCCCCGGGATATACTCTTTTGCACTGCCATCCCCGGACCCCCGGCTGCCTTCTTTCCTTTCGGCTCTGTAATTGATCACCAGGCAAACCATGATCTGTCCGCTGGCAAAGCCCTTCCTTATGAGCACATGCCTGACAAGCCCATTTCCACTGGCTTCGTCGTAGGCAGAAATCTTATATTTCTCCATGTGAGCCAGGATAATGTCCAGAATCTCCCGGTTCTCTTTTACCCCGATAAGGCAATCCTTAACC
>JAGBMP010000125.1 GCA_017634825.1 Butyrivibrio sp. | reverse complement strand
CAAAGAGTCTGCTTTCTTATGAAGAGACTCCGGGAGCTTCAGAAACCATCAACAGCTGGATAGACGAAGGACATGACGTTTCAATTATTACCGGGCGTCCGGATAGTGCCTATCAGGCTTCAAGACAGTGGCTCGATGAGCATAATCTTAAGAGAGTTAAGCTCTATTGCCTTAACAAGTATGGGCGTGACAGCTTTATCAAGAACAGTGAGTTTGGTCTTGAACTTGAAGACTACTATAAGATGCACTTTGATGTTGCAGTAGAAGACTCACCGGCTGCATTCAGATTCTTTGACCATTTGCCGAATTTGCAGGTCAAGGTCTTTGACCGCCCCTGGAACAAGGACTGTGAGCTGCCGGGAGCTAATTACACAAGAGTCTATAGCTGGGATTCCATAAAGGAGTCTGTGAAAGCATAATAGCAATAAGCACATAATAAAATGGATATAAAGCTCACAAGGCTTTATATCCATTTTTTTATTCAATCAAAATCTTTACATGGTGGAATCTCTGTAGATCAGGTCCGTCTCAGTATAGGTGATCCTGTAGTTCAGATCGGGCTGCTCAATCCTTGATATGACAAGGTTTGCAGCTGAGTAACCGATGATCTGGCTGTGGATGTGGCTTGTTGAGAGTGACGGAGTTACAATCTTGGACTCCGGTGAATCATCAAAGCCAAAGAGCTTGATGTCACGAGGACATTCAATGCCCATCTTCTTAAGTCCATACAGCAGATCAAGTGCCACAAAGTCATTGGCGCAGATGAACATCTCAGGAAATTCCGTCATATCCGCAAGGGCCTTATAGAGATAGTCCTTGTAATCGTCGCCGTGAGGGTGAACCTCTGTGAGGCAGTAGTCATCATTGACAGTAAGGTTATTGATGTACATCGCCTCTCTAAAGGCCATGAATCTCTCGTAGAAAGAGCGGCAGTGAGTGACCTGTCCGACAAAGCCGATGGAGGTTATACCTCTTTTACTCATATCATTGACAACAGTATATATACTTGAGAAATTGTCCATCAGCAGAATGTCTGCATCTAAAGGCTTCCAGTAGCTGGCAACCGGCGCATCGATCATAAGAACCGGAATACCAAGGCTGCAGAGCATCTCGCAGTACGGATGATTGAACATCTCAATGCAGGCAATGGCCTTAGTGTTTTCCTGTCTGAAGGAAAGCGGGAGAGAGAGCTCTGCAACATTGTGCTCATCAACTCTGTGCATTGTCAGACTGTATCCTAATAAAGAAACCTCATGCTGAAACTTATCCAGCATGGTAGATGCAAAATGTGAATTGTTAAGGAAGTTTCCGGTGAAAAGAGCTATCTCTCCGGAGGCTTTTGCTTTTGCTACGGAAGGGTTTCTTATTTCTGAAACAGAGTTTGCATATGAAAACTGTTTATATCCCATTTCTATAGCTTTTTCCAAGACCCTCTGTCTGGTCGATTCAGCTAAAACTCCGGTATTATTAATAGCCTTTGATACGGTATTGCGAGACACTCCCAGAGCATCCGCGATATCCTGAAGGGTAACTTTAGTTGCCATGTAAAATCTCCGATATATTAGTATAGACTGGGCTCTTGCGCATTAGAGCGTGCAATCACCTTATTCATTATAAAATGTAAAAATTTATGTGTCAAATGTAAATTAAAAATGTTACAAATGTAAAAATTATATATTGACACATTATTTATGCCGTGTTATATTTTACATACGCAAACGAAATGTTACAAATGTAAAAATGAGAAGGGGAGTTATATGAATGCGAAAGCAAAGGACAACAATCTGCATAACACGCTGGTGTATATAAAACAGCACTGGCAGCTTTATGTATTCTTTTTGGGGCCGGCACTGATCCTTACTATTGTATTTAAGTATTTGCCAATGGGAGGCATTCTGATCGCGTTCCAGAAATACAATCCTTTTAAAGGAATTCTGGGAAGCGAATGGGTAGGACTTAAGTACTTCCAGCAGTTCCTGTCATCGCCGGATTTCCTGCAATACCTTATGAATACACTTAAGCTGAGTATCTTCGGACTCCTTTGGGGATTCCCGATGCCGATCATACTTGCACTGCTTCTTAACAGAATAGCTAGCAGCAAGATCAAGCAGAAGATCCAGCTTGTACTGTACATGCCAAACTTCATTTCAGTCATCGTCCTCTGTGGTATGGTAAGAATCCTTCTTTCCGTAACAGGACCGCTGAACATGATGATGGGAAGTAACATCAACTTCCTTACAATCCCTGCAGCGTTCAGACCGATCTACATCATAAGCGGAATCTGGCAGGGAGCAGGATGGGCATCGATCATGTACACCGCAGCTCTCTCAAATGCCAGCAAAGAGCTTAAGGAAGCAGCACAGATCGACGGAGCAAATATCTGGCAGCAGATAAAGGCCGTTGAATGGCCGGCTATCAAGGATATGGTAGTTATCCAGTTCATCCTTCAGGCCGGAAACATCATGAGCATCGGATTTGAGAAGGCATACGCACTTCAGTCAGACATGAATCTGTCATCATCTGAGATCATAGCAACTTACGTTTACAAGAAAGGTCTTTTGAACGGTGACTACAGTTATTCAACAGCCGTTGGACTTTTTAACACCATCATCAATGTAATACTTCTTGTTGTAGTAAATAAGATAGTAGAGAAGATGAATGATGGACAGGGACTATAAGGAGGAACTCAGATGGAAAAGACACTTAGCATGAAAAAGAGTGAATTCGCGAGAGCTTCCATTGGGGATAAGATATTTCTTTTAACAGGATACGTACTATTGGGGCTTTTCGTAGCAGCTATTATCGGACCGGTAGTTTACATTATCATCGCATCCTTCATGGATCCGATAACACTGCAGAACAAGGGTATAGTTTTTGATACAAGTAAATGGACTTTAACAGCTTACGAGAGAGTTATGTCAAACTCACAGATCTGGACCGGATTCTTTAACGCAGTACTGTACTCGGTTCTGTTTGCAGCAATCTCCGTATTTATCACACTGCTGTGTGCATACCCCATGTCCAGGGATGATTTTAAGGGAAAAAAGATCTTCAACACAATCTTCATTATCACAATGTTTTTTGGTGGCGGACTTATCCCTACATACCTTCTTATCAGTAACATGGGACTTTTGGACAGCATGTGGGCTGTAATCCTTCCCGGTTCCTTTAGTGTATGGAACATGATAATTGCAAGAACTTATTACAAAGGTATTCCCACTGAGCTCAGAGAAGCAGCGGATGTTGACGGTGCGAATGAGCTGGTGTTCTTCTTCAGAATTCTGCTTCCGGTGTGTACACCCCTTATCGCCGTACTTACACTGTGGCAGTTTGTAGGAATGTGGAACAGCTACTTTGACGCCATGATCTATTTGAACTCAGCCAGCAAGCAGCCACTTCAGCTGGTGCTCAGGGTAATACTTATCCAGAATGAGCCTGATCCCGGAATGATCGCGGACATGCAGAGTACAGCTCAGAGAGCACAGCTTGCAGAGCTTCTTAAATACGCAACAATCATCGTTTCCAGCCTTCCGCTGGTTGTGATGTATCCGTTCTTCCAGAAGTATTTCGACTCAGGAATCATGGTTGGTTCAGTAAAAGGGTGAGAGCATAACTTCCTTGTAATAACAAGGTTGAATATAAAACAAGGTTTAAAAGGAGAGGAAAATGAAAAAGAAAACATCAAGGTTACTCAGTGCAGCCCTTGTAGCAGCTATGTCAGTAAGCATGCTTGCAGGCTGCGGCAAAGGGGCAGCATCAAGCAGCGCATCTGAAGTGTCAGCAGATGACATCAGCTTCCCGCTGGCAGATCAGGTTACCATTACAGGTACCATCAGTTATCCATCAGGAACAGAATCGGATCCAAATAAGAGAACCATCTTCAAGAGACTTGAAGAGGCAACAAACGTACATGTAGAGTGGACAGCAATTTCAAGCGATCAGTGGGGAGACAAGATCCAGCTCAACATGGCCAACAAGGGCACTCTTACTGATATGGTCTTCAATGCAGGCTTCAGCAATTCAGATCTTATCAGATATGCAGATCAGGGAGTTATTCTTCCTTTAGAGGATTATATCGACAACAACATGCCTAACCTTAAGGCAGTATTTGATAAGTATCCTGAGTACCGCACAATGTGTGAGGATTCAGAGGGACATATCTGGGCTCTTCCATGGATCGAGCAGCTCGGATCAAACAAGACAGCTATCCAGACAGTAGGTAACAACTTTACATACATCAACACAAAGTGGCTTAACTTCCTTGGACTTGAGAAGCCCACAACAGTTGATGAGTTCGAAGAAGTTCTTAAGGCTTTCAAGGATCACGCATCAGAGCTTCAGGCAGAGTTCGGCATCGAGGGTGACATCATCCCTATGAGCTGCATCATGAACGATCAGGATCCAAGCCTTCTTATCAACGGCTTTGGCGAGGGATATGGTGACAACGATATAGGACAGCACATCGCAGTTACAGACGACAAGAAGGTTATCTGCACAGCTACACAGGACGGATTTAAGTCAGGTATGCAGTGGCTTCACAAGCTCTATGAAGAGGGACTTATTGATCCTGAGTGCTTCACACAGGATTGGTCAACATATGTAGCAAAGGGTAAGTCACACAGATACGGCGTATGCTTCACATGGGATGTTGCTAACATCGACAACCTTGAAGACTTCGAGCCACTTGCTGCACTTAAGGCAGACACAACAAACGTAACACCTATGAACGGTTCATTCACTTCAGGATTTGACAGAGGAAGATGTGTTATCACAGCTAAGTGCGACAACCCTGCATTTGTTTGTGCATGGCTTGACCTTATGTATGATCCATTCCAGTCACCTCAGAACAACTGGGGAACTTACGGCGAGGATGATGAGTTCGATATCTTCGAGCTTTCAGAGAATGCAAACGGTGGGAAGATGCTTAAGCACGCACCTCTTGGCGATGCTTCACCTGTTGAAGTTCGTGAGGCTGAGGCTGTAGGCGGACCTCTTGCAATCCTTGACGAGTACTACGGTGTATATGTTACATGCCCTGATGATGCTCAGTATCGTCTCGACTGGATCAAGGAGTACTACACAGATGACATGAACTGCAAGTATGTATATCCTAACGTATTCATGACAGCTGATGACACAGAGAAGCTTACAACAATCCAGCAGGATCTTATCAGCTACATCAACACAAGCAGAAGTAACTTCGTTATGAACGGACTTTCTGACAGCGATTGGGATGAGTACCTTAAGCAGGTAGATGCTTACGGTCTTGAGAATTATCTCTCAATCTATCAGAAGTATCTCGATGAGTTCTATAAATAAGAATCATTACCCGGGGAGGAGAAATCTCCTCCCCGATTTTTAAGCTCTAAATTAAGTAATTGGCAAAAAGGATTAAGGATTAATATGAGTGGCAAATTAGATAAGGCAAGGGAATACGAAGCAAAAAAGGAGATGTCTATCCCTGAGGAGCAAAGGCCTAAGTTTCATTTGACTCCCAGATGCGGATGGATGAATGATCCTAACGGTTTTAGCAGCTATAAGGGAGAGTACCATCTCTTTTACCAGTATTACCCTTATGATACAGTTTGGGGACCAATGCATTGGGGGCATGCAAAGAGCTTAGACCTTATAACCTGGGAATATCTTCCGGCAGCAATGGCGCCGGATGAAGAGTACGACAAGGACGGATGCTTTTCCGGAAGCGCCATCGAGATGGAAGATGGAAGACAGCTCCTTGTTTACACCGGAGTTAACAAGGTTCAGGGAGAAAATGGGGAGATATTAGAGTACCAGACACAGTGCGTTGCAGTTGGGGATGGCACAGATTACAAGAAATATGAGGAAAATCCTGTTATCACAGCGGATGTACTTCCTGAAGGCGCAGGCAAATTCGACTTCAGAGACCCTAAGGTATGGAGAGAAAACGGCAAGTACTACATGGTAGTCGGAAATAAAACTGTGGACAAGGACGGCCAGATACTTCAGTTTGTCAGCGATGACGGCTTTAAGTGGACCTATGATAAGCTGGTCATCAAGAACAACCACAGATTCGGCGTTATGTGGGAGTGCCCTGATTACTTCTCACTTGACGGTAAGCAGCTCCTTCTTACAAGCCCGCAGGACATGCTGCCCGAAGAGCTTGAGTTCCACAACGGAAACGGAACCTTATGTGTTATCGGTGCATTCAACGAAAAAGGCGATTTTTGTGAGGAGAATTGCCAAGCAGTTGATTACGGAATCGATTTCTATGCACCTCAGACAATCCTTACAGATGACGGCAGAAGAGTGATGATCGGATGGATGCAGAACTGGGATACCTGTGGCATAAGGCGCGATGATTTCCCTTGGTTTGGTCAGATGAGTTTCCCAAGGGAGATCAGCCTTAGAGGTGGCAAGCTGATCCAGAAACCCGTCAGAGAGATTGAAAACTATTACGGAAAAAGAATAAGCAGACAAAATGTACTTGTATCTGACAGCGTATCTCTCTCAAGCATTGAGGGCAGATGCATAGACATGACAATAAATGTCAGCAGCCTTTCTGATGATCTTTCCTATAAGAAGTTTGAAGTCCGCTTTGCTGATAACGGTAAGGCATACTCAACAGTTGAGTATGACCCGGAGCTTAACATCGTCAAGATAGACAGAAAGCATTCCGGCAGCAGAAGAGCCATCGTGCACCAGAGAAGATGCAGAGTGGCAAATAACAAAGGAAACATTAAGCTAAGGCTCATCCTTGACCGTTACTCCATGGAGCTGTTTATAAATGACGGAGAGCAGGTTATGTCAATGGTCGTTCTCACTGACGTAAAGGCCGAAGGCATCAGCTTTAAGGCAGTCGGAGAGCTGAATATGGACGTTGAGATGTACGAGCTTGAAAGGAAAGACAGATGAGTAAATTTGACGTAGTTGCCCTGGGTGAGCTGCTTATAGATTTTACCAACAATGCTGACAGCGAGCAGGGAAATCCCATGTTCGAGGCTAACCCCGGCGGAGCACCATGTAACGTGCTGTCCATGCTGGAGAATCTCGGGAACAGGACAGCATTCATCGGTAAAGTCGGCGATGACTTCTTCGGAAGGATGCTTAAAGAGAGAGTTGAGAAGCAGGGGATTGATACGAGAGGTCTTTTTCTGGATAGCGAAGTTCACACGACCCTGGCCTTTGTAAATAAGCTTGCAAACGGTGATCGCGACTTTTCTTTCTACAGAAAGCCCGGAGCGGATATGATGCTGAGCGAAGGTGATGTGGACAGGGTAAAAGAGCTTTTGGAGAAAACAAAAGTCTTCCATTTCGGAACACTCTCCATGACAGATGAACCGGCAGCTGCAGCAACAAAGCTGGCAATTTCTCATGCAAAGAAAACCGGAGCATTGATCTCTTTTGATCCCAATTACAGAGCACCTCTGTGGGAGTCGGAAGATAAGGCTCTAAAGGCCATGAGATACGGGTTTGAGAACTGCGATATTCTAAAGATATCCGACAATGAAGTTGAGCTCTTTACAGGGATGAGTGATGTCCTTGAAGGCGCCCGACAGATCAAAGAGGAATTTGATATACCACTTGTTTTTGCTACCCTTGGTCCTGACGGAAGCATGGCTCTGTATAAGGACATGGTGGTTAAGAAAGACGGCTACAGAAATCCTGACACAATTGAGACAACAGGAGCCGGAGATACATTCTGCGCCTGTGCGATCGATTATGTCTGCAAAAACGGCCTTGAGGACTTAAGTGAGGATAAGCTCCTTTCGTGCCTTGATTTTGCAAACGCTGCAGCTTCTATCATCACCACCAGAAGAGGAGCGCTTTCGGTAATGCCAAGGAAAGAGGAAGTGCAGAATTTCCTGTCAAAATAACAGATATTAAGGCCCGCTTTTTAGCGGGCTTTTTCTGTTGTATAATCAAATTAAGAAGAATTTGTCCGGAGGGATAGATGCAGGAAACAACTCAGCTTACATACGGAGAAGGAACCGTAACGATAATGGAGAGCTCACAGAGCGAGATCGAAGTAACTGCGCCTGATATCAGGTTTGCTGACTATTACAAAGCAGTTGAGGCTTGCTTTACTGCCAAAGAACTGGAAGAGATCAGTGAGGGAAGTAATGCTGCTCTGGAGTTCAGATATTCCATGACTGATAAACTAGATGACGAAGATGAGATTCAGCGTTTTGAGGAAGGAATAGAAAAGGCAGAGATGCTGACAGGCTCTTTAAACGGCGGAGTATATTTTGAAGTTGAGGCGGAAAAGAGTGTCAGTGGTGGAGAAAAAAACGAAATAGATACTCTCTATGATGATGTGGAGTTTCAGTATGAGATTCCAAGATTTCTCGTGGCAGAAAAACGTGTATACTATGCCATGACCAATGCTATGGGCGTATGCGAGCTTGAAAAAGATGTGGATGAGGAGGCTGATACACTTTCAATCAGCACACGAGATATTGGAACAACGCTTATCCTTTATCAGGATGGCAAGGAAAATGGCACTCGTGAGCATTCGAGATTTGCGATAAAGACGCAGTATCTTTTTATACTTGCGATTGTAGCTCTTGCCCTTGTCTGGTGGGCACTTGAGAGGCGTAACAAAAGAACCTGAATTGACTGTATTTGCAAAATAAAATCAAAATTTGATAGATTTTATTTCGAAAAAACAGTAAAATTACATTATGGATGCAGATAAGACTTTTGGGGAAAATGCATACTATGTAGATGATACTGTGGAGCCGGCTACTATTGCCAGACTTCTTAACTTTGGCGTGCAACAGATGGGACTGGGCATAATCTTTCTTGATGTCAACAGAAAGTGTGTCTATGCCAATCGGCACGCTTTTAGTTTGCTCCATGCGGAGTTCAGCTTAGAGAGCGTATATAAAGCGTTTAAGGACTGGATGAGCAGCCTTGGTATTGAGCAGAGTTCAGCTGCCTGGACAAGGCTTTTTGAGAGTCAGGAGAGGGAGCGTCTGTACAGGGTTCGTTACAGATATCTTTTGGATTCTAACAATAAACCCATCGGCTATATGTACACGATCCAAAACCTGTCGGATATTGTTGAGAACGGAACAGGAGAGCAGTACAGGCTTACACATGATGAGCTGACAACACTCTATAACAGGGAAGGCTTTAAAGAGGCTGCCCAGGCAAGGCTTCGGGAGACGGATAAAACCTACATTCTTTTGTATTCAAACATCAGAGATTTCAAGCTCTTTAACCAGCTCTTCGGACTGGATAAGGGCAATGACATTCTCATACATATAGCAGACATGATGATCCAGCATGTGGAGGAGGACGACGTTTACGGAAGAATAAACGGCGATCACTTTGTCCTGTGCATGCCCAAGGAGAGATTTGTTGAGAAGGACTTTAAAAAGCTTGTAAGGGAGGTCACCAGCAAGGTTACCAGTAAGTCCTATTCCCTGCATTTCCAGATAGGTATTTACGAGATCGTTGATCCCAATATGGATATCACCCTTATGTGTGACAGGGCTTATATGGCCTGCAAATCCATCAAGAAGGACGGCATCTGTGAGATGGCCTGGTACAGCGATGAAATGTTGGTTAATGCTCTTTTGGAAAAAGAGATATTATCAAGCTTTGACTTTGCCATCATAAACAGGCAGTTTGGAATCTACCTTCAGCCTCAGGTCTACGCTGACGGACGGGTATTTGGAGCAGAGGCTCTGGCCAGGTGGATGCACCCTGAAAACGGACTTATCCAGCCGGGAGTATTCATAGATGTACTGGAGAGAGCGGACCTTATTTATAAGCTGGACCGATATATCTGGGAGCTGGCAGCACGTCAGCTTGCCAAGTGGAAGGGCACCGAGAGAGGCGGAATCAAGATATCCGTAAATGTTTCTCCCAAGGATCTGTATTATCTGGACATCAAGAAGGAATTTACGGAACTGATAAACAGATATCAGATCGATCCCGGGCTTTTAAACATTGAGATCACCGAGACGGCGGTAACTTCCGACGTCAACAAGTGCGCAAAGCTCATACTTGATCTGCAGAAGGCGGGCTTTAAGGTTGAGATTGACGACTTTGGATCAGGATATTCTTCCCTTAATATGTTAAAGGATATCAATGCCGACGTCCTCAAGATAGACATGGGATTTCTTAGGAAAACCGAGAACCAGACCAGAGCAAAGGTGATCTTAAACTACACCATAGACATGGCTCACGAGCTTGGTATGAGCGTTGTTACGGAGGGCGTTGAGACAGCGGAACAGCTTGAGTACCTGACGGAAATGGGCTGCAAAGTGTTCCAGGGCTACTACTTTGATCAGCCTATGCCGGTTGATGAATTTGAGAAGAAATACGAGAGAGCTGAATGAGATTTTACTATGCACCTATGGAGGGGATAACTCTTTATCCCCTCCGCAATATACACAAAGAGATAATGGGCGATGGAGTAGACAAGTACTTCACGCCTTTTTTAACTGCAACAAGCGTTCATCACTTTAAGAACAGGGAAAAGAAAGATGTGCTTCCTGACAAGAACTACGCATTTGATGATTATGGAAATCAGGTGGTTCCTCAGATTATGGCAGGAAATGCCGGGGACTTTCTCTGGGCAGCGGGAGAGATGAAAAAGCTTGGTTATGAAGAGGTCAATTTAAACCTTGGTTGTCCTGCCCCGACGGTTGTAAACAGGCATAAGGGAGCAGGTCTTTTACAGGAAACGGAATATCTGGACAGGATGCTGGAGGAGATATTTGAGGGGATAGAAAAAGGCTCTTTTCCCAAGGTGTCATTAAAGACCAGACTTGGATTTAAAGATGAGGCTGAGGCAGAAAGTCTCATGAATATTTATGCGAAATATCCGGTAAAAGAGCTGACGATCCACGCAAGGGTAAGAGAAGATTTCTACAGCGGAAGCCCGAGATACGATGCATTTGAAAGAGCTGTATCAGCCTATAAGTCAAATGGAGGAAAAGCTGATATTTGCTATAATGGAAACGTTTCTACTATTAATATAGAAGAAACAAAAAAACTTACTTTCGATAACGTGATGATAGGGAGAGGTCTTTTGACGGATCCGTCCCTTGTAAGGCAGCTAAAAGGCGGAGAAGGACTAAAGCCCGGTGAGCTTAAGGAGTACCTTGATAAGCTATATGCTGCTTATGCTGAATATATTCCGGAAGATAGGAATGTCATCTTCAAGATGCTTGAGCATTGGGCATTTCTGCACGTGCATTTTAAGGAGTGTGATAAATGCCTTAAGACTATAAGAAAAAGCCGCAGCAAGGGTGAGTACCGTGCTGCGGTCAACAATATCTTTGCAAGTTGTGAGTTTGTTTAAGTTATCTGTTCTGCATGCTGATCTTGCTTCCGGCAGGAACAGATGATGTGATGAAGGCGTTAGCTCCGATAACCGAGCCCTCGCCGATCACGGTCTCGCCACCCAGGATTGAAGCTCCTGCATAGATGGTAACGTTGCTCTCAATGGTGGGGTGACGCTTGGTGCCCTTGAGCTGCTGGCCTCCTCTTGTGGAGAGACCACCGATGGTTACGCCCTGATAGATCTTGACGTTGTCACCGATTATGGAGGTCTCGCCGATAACTATTCCGGTTCCGTGATCGATCATCAGATATTTGCCGATGGTGGCTCCGGGATGAATATCTATACCGGTTTTGGAATGAGCATACTCAGTCATCATTCTGGGGATGAGAGGCACTTTGAGAAGATAGAGCTCGTGGGCGATCCTGTTAATAGTAGATGCCGTAAGCCCCGGATAGGAGAGGATGATCTCTCCCTTGCTGTAGGCTGCCGGGTCACCGTCATAGCAGGCCTGAAGGTCTGTGTCCACGTACTCCCTGATCTTGGGGAGCTTTTTGAAAAATTCATGGGTTATGCATCTTGCTCCGCACTCCAGAGTGTTGTCCTCGGCATTTATATATTCGGGACTGTGGTGAAAAGCAATGGCTATCTGCTTCTGAAGATTGTAAATAACGTCCTCTATTACAACGGCAATCCTGTTGTTGTCGTTGTAGCTCTTATAAACCTTGTCTCTGTAATATCCCGGGAAGATAATACGGATAAGCTTGATCACGATATCTTTTACCGCGTCGCGATCGGGCTGATTGTATACGTCCAGCTTGTCAACATCACGGCCCTTCTCATAGTCCGTAAGGATAAGGTCCACAATCTCTTTTATCTCATTTTTTAATTCCGGTGAATTTTTATTCTGTTTGAAATCCATAGATTATCATCTCCCATAATTCATGGTCTTTTCACCAATTATACACTAATATGCATTAATTGAATAAAAATAATCTCAAAAAATTTGTTTTTGCTCTAAAGTTATCTGTTCGATCATTCGATAAAAAATATGACGGAATATCTCCGCCTGTCTTTTGATATGTAAAAATCTTCGGAAAAAGGATTTCGCTTAGGTACACGGATGTACGAATGAAGAGCCTTATAATAGTTTTGGAGGTACGTGTACTATGATGAGATCAATGTGGTCGGCTGTCGCCGGACTTAAAACCCATCAGCTTGAAATGGATGTCATTGGTAATAACATTGCCAATGTTAATACAACTGCATATAAATCACAGGCTACCGGCTTCCAGGATGTTCTTTATCAGACGGTAAAAGAGGGAACAGGAGCAGGCCAGAGAGTTGCAGCTACCAATATTGCTCAGGTGGGTCTTGGATCAAAGCTCGGTTCTGTATATACAAATATCGCAGCTCAGGGCTCAGCGATCACGACCAATAATGTAATGGACCTGATGATCACAGGACCATCATTCTTTATCATCAGCCCTGACAGCCAGATTCTCAACTACGGCAGAGACGGTTCATTCTCAATCGATGCTGAGGGCGATCTTGTAACCCAGAACAACGGCTACTATGTAATGGGTGTAATGGGAGATGGCGGAGTTGCTGACGGAGCAGCTGTTACAAAGCTCAGACTCATCGACAGAAAGCCTGTTACTGAGACAGATGAGGATGGAAACATCACAACCAAGATGGTTGACTATATGGACGGAGAGGGAACCAAGGCCACATACATGAAGGGCAATCTTGACAGCGAGGATGCTACTCTGGCTGAGGGAAAAGCTCTTTTACTTGAGGTGTACGGAGACGACGGCGGAAAGTATACTCTTAAGTTCAATATCACCGATAGCGGCGATGATGATATAAGCACCTTTAACATGAAACTTGCATCGGTTGCTGATGAATATGGCAATCCGGTTGGCGGAAAAGACACAAATGAGATAGAGCTTGCTTATGATAAGCACACAGGTATCATCTCTTCTGCAACAAAGGACGGATCAACAATTACTTACTCTAAGAACGAGAAGGGTAAAGTGGTGCCCAGCGGATCCTTGACCATGAATGTTGAGGGTGTTGGATCCTTTGAACTGGATCTTTCCAATACAACAAACTTTGCCGGTGGTTCAACAAGCCACGCATCAACTATCTATGCATACAAGGGTGATACTAAGGGGCTTCAGAAGGGCTTCCCTCGCGGAGAGCTCACAGGTCTTTCCTTCGGAACCGACGGATCAGTTTACGGAACTTACTCAAACGGCCAGACCATCAAGAAGGCTCAGATAGCAGTGGCTGAGTTCTCAAATGCCATGGGCCTTGAGAAGGTTGGAGATAATCTCTACCAGGCATCCCTTAACTCAGGTGCAGCCATGATCCAGGATATCACCAAGGACGGCGGCTACATGAACAGCGGAGTACTGGAGGGAAGTAACATCGATCTTGCAAAAGAGTTCACCGACATGATCACTACACAGCGTGGATTCCAGGCAAACAGCAGAGTTATCACAACTTCTGATGAGATGCTGCAGATACTTAAAGGATTAAAGCGATAAAACGATAAAACGTCAAAAAAGAGGAAACCATAAAAAAGTTAAAATTTTTTGAAATTCTATATCAAAGAGCTGGAGCACATTCCAGCTCTTTGCTTTTGGAAACTGTGAACATTTTGTGAAAAAATGGGTTGTCAAATTTTGGTGAATGTTATATATTGGATTCACGCGATAAGGGGAACGTGATTAGAAGTTATTGTGTGTAGGGTAGTTCTATTTTCTTGAGTTAAGTTTTATCTTAGCAGAATAAAGGCAAAGCCATCGTGAGATGGTGACGCAAAGCTAAAGGGTCTTTACACGTTTAATTAAAAATGTGAGAAGACAGCCAGTTGCTGGTGCTGGATTAAACGGCACCATAGAAAATGACCATGGCTGTTTAGGGGTAAACAGTTGGTCTATTTTTTGGGGATTTTAGTACTAGTAATTGTCTTACGTACGATTGGACTATTTTGCGTATGCCTTTTTTTGTGCGATTTTTGTAATTCGAGGTATCATGCGGATTAGTTCGGGTATGGTACCTTTTTTTGTGCAGAGCACTAAATAACAGATTTGGAAGGCCAAGATGGCGGAAGTTAATCTTAAGAAACTTAGCAGAGCAGACCTACTTGAGATGATGATCAATTTCTCGGAGGAAGCCGAAGCAGCTAAGAGACACGAACAGGAATACAAGGAAGAACTCGAGCGTGAAAAGCTCGCAATGCAACAGCAGATGGCCGAAGAAAGAGCCGCACTTCTTAAGAGCTTCGATGAAGAAAAGGCTGAGATGAGAGCCAAGTTCAATGAGCAGAAGGCTCAGATGCAGGAGAAGTTCGACAAAGATATTGCAGGGCTCAAGGCCAGACTTCAAAGAGAAAAAAATGAACTTCAGCTACAGGTTGATGATTCGTTGACCAAAATAGAAAAATCCGGAAACCTCGCTGAGGCTTCGCTTTTGATCGGTGGAATACTGGAGTCGGCACAGAAGGCGGCAGACACCTATGTCAAAGCACTACAGGATAAGGCCAAAGCGGAATACATGGACTCCCAGAAGGATCTTGCAGCTGCAAGGGCGAAACTGATTCCGATACAGACTGATGAGGAACCTATAGAGGAGTCTAAGGAGGAAAAGCCTAAGACAAAAGCTACTAAGGCCAAGACAACAACTAAGGCCAAGACAACTACCAAGGCTAAGGTGGCTACAAGGACTCGCAAGAAGAAGGAAGAAACAAGCAAAGCTGATGAGTGATACACAGAGCCTTAAGCCCTCGGTTGATGAGCTGAGAAAAGAGCTTAAGAGGGTGAACAACAAAAAAGAATACAAAAGAGTCCTTCGGAACACTCTGATCGTTGTGGTAACGGTCGCAGCTCTGGCAGTTCTGGTTTCAAGTTTCTTTGTAACGGTACTTAAGGTTACGGGAGATTCGATGACACCGACACTTGATACCGGAGAGATAGTAATAGCGCAGAACCAAAGCTCTTTTGAACCCGGTGATCTGCTGGCGTTCTACTACAACAACAAGGTACTTGTAAAAAGAGTTTTAGGATCCCCGGGAGACTGGATCAACATCGATGCTGACGGAGTAGTGTCAGTCAACGGAGTAGAGCTCTCCGAGGATTATGTCTCAGACAGGAGCCTTGAGCCCACAGATATAGAATTTCCGTATCAGGTTCCGGAGAACAGGTATTTTGTTCTGGGTGATCACAGAAGCGCATCCATCGATTCAAGATCGAGCGTTGTAGGATGTGTCACCAAAGAACAGCTGATTGGCAAGATCGTTTACAGAGTTTATCCCTTTGGGAGCTTCGGTGGACTTTAATTTTTTTTGTTTTTTAGTGGGAAACTTACGAAAACGATTTCGAAAATCGTAAATGAATTGAAATTTTGTAATTTGATTTCAGTTATATGATTACCTCTGGGAAGTTTATATAAAGTTTAGAAAATTTAAGTAAAGTTTAGGGTTTTAGAAGGTTAGGAGTTTTAGAATGCGCAAGATAGATGAGAATCGCGCCAAAAACTACATAAGAAAGCATGAGAGATACAAGAAGTGGCTTGTATTTGCTCTTTGTGTTTCTCTTCTTACAGGTACGGCAACACTCTATGGACTTAACAAACCTGCAACAGCCATGACAGAGGAAGCGCTTGATTCGGTAGGTATTGTTATTCCAACTGCTGATGCAGAATTTGAGCAGGAACTCATCGAACTGACTCAGGAAAACAAGGAAAACAAAGTCGGGGAAGAAACAAGCGGGGATGACAAGCTCGAGGCTGTAAAAGAGAAAGAGGATAGTGCCTTAGAGGATGAATCAGTATTAAATGCTGATGACGAGGAGTCTGTAGAGGATTCAGAAGATAAGCAAGAGGCAAAAGAGGAAGAGAAGGAAGCAGAGGATAAGCTTAAAAATGCTGAGTCTGTAGAACTTACAGGAGATGTTGTTCTTACAGTTTCCTATGTTGATGAAAACGGTGACGCTCTTGCAGATGAGAAGGAGATCAGTCTTTCAGAGAGTATTGATTTCTCAAGTGAAGCAAGAGAGATTGAAGGATATACATTCAAGGAAGCAAGCATCGATGGT
>JAGBMP010000124.1 GCA_017634825.1 Butyrivibrio sp. | reverse complement strand
TCTATGTTTCCGTGTTCATCAGCTGCTTTGGGCACTGCTGCCATCCAGTCTAAAAGTCCCATGGCAACAGAGATTCCGGTCCATGAAAGGATCAGATAGAACACGCCCTTAGCGTAGTGCCCTGCGTAAAACTGGTTTGCGCCGACAATTGAAAGAGCGCAGAGCCAGAGATATTTCTTTCTGTTTACAGTCTTAGGAGTATCAAGTTTTTCTTTTAACTCAAAGTATTTTTCTCCGAGTCGTACCCAGAGTCTATTGTCTTTTTCTGTGCTCATTGCTCTCATTTGTCGTCCCTTTCTTTATGCGTTCTGATTCTTGATCTCAGAAATCTTTTCTCTTACTTCTTTCATCTTCTCAGCTGTAAGTGGATAGTACTTCATGGCAATAACGTTTGCCAAAAGACCTAATGAAACAAGTCCGTACATAAGGAAGATTCCCACTACCTTGAGCTGAGGTGTATAAGGTGTATCAACGTCAGGCATTACTGTTGTAAATCCGATTGCTGCAAGGCAGATGCTTGCTACGAAAGGTGCCAGTGATGAAACAAGCTTATCTACAAAACTAAAGAGTGTACCCATAAGTCCGGGAACGTAACGGCCTGATCTGTATGTCTCATAATCTGCGCAGTCAGCAGTCATAGGGATAACAATGTTTGAACTTACCTGCTGGAATCCGCCTGCTACAACTGTCAGGATGAAAAGAGCTACTGTAAAGAAGCTGAATCCTGTGAATCCCTCATAGCCGGGAAGGTTGAGTGTTGTAGGATCTCCAAAGCCCCAAAGAAGCATCATCAGTACGTTTCCGATAAGAGCTATCCAGCTGCTTATAACCATTGCTTTTTTCTGTCCGAACTTGGTTGCGATCACGCCGACACCAAGGATGATGAACAGGACATTACCGATGGTTGTATAGATCTGGAAGCCGCCTGAAAGAGCGTAGTTACCTGCCACGATAGCGTACATGATAAGTGTAACTGTAGATGTTCTTGCTGCTGTACCGAGCTTATCTGTTGAAGCTGAAACAACCAGCATCTGAATAGCCTTGTTGTTCTTGATAACTTCGAAGTAATCCTTGAAGGTGATCTTCTGTGCCTTACCTGTTCCGAAGTATTCTCTTCTGTCCTTAGGCCAGATTGAGATTACTGCGATAGCTGTAAACACTGCTGAGATAAGTGCAACGATTGCCCAGAACTCATGGAACATCGCAATGTCTTTTCCAAGGCCGTGGTACTTAGGTGCGAGGTATGATGAAACGAAAACCTGTCCGCCTGTGAAAAGGATCATGTTGTAGATCGCATCAAATACTGTGAACAAAGGTCTCTGCTTGGGATCGTTTGTAACACAGGTCTGAGCTGACTTTGTAACTACACACTGGAAAGTGTATCCGATGTAGTAGATGGCGTTGATAAGGATGAAGAAGAATATCCTTGGTGCGCCTTCAGGCAGTGATGGTGTTACAAAGAACATCAGAAAACTTGCAAGAGCAAGTATGATATTACCGATTATCATAAAGGGACGGTTCTTACCGAACTTACCGTCTGTCTTGTCGACGATATAACCGATGAAGGGATCTGTTACTCCGTCCCAAACTCTCATGATCATTGAGAAGCTTCCTGCCAGAACAACTCCCAGGCCAACCCATCCGGTGATGTAGTAGGCAATAAAGTTCATCAGGAATAAATAAAGATTTGTTGCTGTGTTGTTAAGCGCATATCCTGCAATTCGCCATGTTGGAACTCTGTGGATTCCGTTTCCAACATCATATTTACTGTTTCCCATTGTTTTTCCTCCGCGTTTGTCTTTAACCGTTTTTGTGCGCTGCTGCAGTTCAGCGCACTTTTTTGTATACTCATAATACCTACGTGCAAGGCCCTTCACAATGACAATATTTGTTTATTGTAGTATTATATTTATAGTTATTTAAAAATAGTTAATATTGTACTATATTTTATAAATATTGTTTGATTGGAGAAAATATGCAGAACGCATTTTTGGAGTTTACTCAAAGTTTTTTCGACAAAATGGGGATTCCCACTCATATCGCCAACCTGAACGAGCCACTTTCAGATGAAATTGATATGGGCCTCAGAAAGACCATTGTGAGTAAAAGAGATAATGAAGCAGTATCGTTAAAAGACATCGCAGGGTCTTTTGCCCAAAACAATAGCATATATTTTGCCGAAGACATTTACACCTGCCATTATATCTTTATTCCTGTTCCTGAGCAGGAGCTTCCCGTCGCCATGATCCTCGGGCCCTATCTCACGGAGACGCCCAGCATCCAGAGGACTCAGGAGATATGCAAAAGGCACGGTATTCCTCAGGGACTTACGCAGTTTATCAATCAGTACTACTCCTCCACCACCTACCTGGATAACACTTCATCTCTGGAGTATTTCATTGAGACTGTTGCGGAGAAGATATATGGCGCCGGCAACTATAGCATCGAATACTTAAAGCAGGACGCGGTAGAAAATACCGAGTACCTATCAAGCGCAGAGAGTACCTCCAACGAGAGCACAGTCCAGCAATTGGAGCACAGATACGTGCTGGAAGAAAAGATGATGGATGCCATCGCAAAAGGAGATTATGATAAGGCCATGCATTACAGCACCGACAAATCCTTCAGCGGTCTTGATAACAGGGCATCCAGTACGCTCAGAAGCAGGAAGAACTTCCTGTTTGTCTTTAACACGCTCTGCAGAAAGGCTGCCCAGAGGGGCAATGTTCACCCTGTATATCTTGATGAGATGTCCCGCCGTATGGCAATCCGTATCGAGAACATGACAGCCCCGGGCGAAGATAAGGAAGTTCACCGCGAGATACTCAGGAAATACTGCCTGATGGTTCAGCAGCATTCAACTTCCGGCTTCTCTCCCGTTATGCAAAAGGTCATGAACCACATATCGCAGTACCTGTCAGAGCCTGATCTTACGCTTCAGAGCACAGCTCTTGAACTTGGCATAAATAAAAGCTACCTGTCATCCCTCTTTAAGAAGGAGACAGGCAGCACCTTTACAAATTATGTCAATAAAAAACGTATAGATCATGCAATCTTCATGCTCAATACCACAGATTATCCCGTCCACACAATTGCTTCCGTCTGTGGCATCACCGACATAACCTACTTCACCAGGCTCTTTAAGAAAGAGAAAGGAATGACACCCACCCAGTACCGCAACATGATCCACCCAAAATGAGCCCTAGGGACGGAGTCATGGGCTCATTTTTCTTAATGATATAATTCTAATGCAAAAAATGGCGCCCTGCACATGCAGAGCGCCAACTGTCATTTTTATAGCACAATCCGTAATCGGCTTAAGAATATCAGAAATCAACTTCTGTGTCGTAGTAGCAGCACTTAAGGAGTTTCTCCATCTCTTCCTGGCTGGGCTGACGAGGATTGGAGCCTGTGCAGGCATCGAGGATAGCATTTGCTGCGATGTCGTGAAGTCTCTCAAGGAATACATCCTCAGAAACAAAGCCCTCTTCTGCAGGAAGTCCGTCTGCACCGTAGTGCTTGATGCAATGAGGAATGTTCAGGTCATCATTCATCTTGCGCAGGTACTCGATGAGGAGCTTAACCTTCTCGTCGTCGTTTGATCCACCCAGATGCATGTAATCAGCGATCACGCCGTAGCGCTTTTTAGCTGTCTCGTCCTTGGCATTGAAAGCGATAACCTTAGGAAGATACATAGCATTGGCTGCGCCGTGGATGATGTGAGCACCCTTGTCCGCAAATACAGCGCCGGTCTTGTGTGCCATTGAGTGAACGATTCCGAGAAGAGCATTTGAGAATGCCATTCCTGCAAGACACTGTGCGTTGTGCATTGCATCTCTTGAATCCATATCGCCGTTGTATGACTTAACAAGGTTAGCCTGGATCATCTCGATTGCATGGATTGCAAGTGCGTCAGTGTAGTCGCAGTTAGCTGTTGAAACATAAGCCTCGATTGCGTGTGTGATCGCATCCATACCTGTGTGAGCAACGAGCTTGATAGGCATTGTATGAGTGAGCTCGGGATCAACGATTGCAACATCAGGTGTGATCTCGAAGTCAGCTATAGGGTACTTAATACCCTTATCATAATCAGTGATGATTGAGAAAGCTGTAACCTCTGTAGCTGTTCCTGAAGTTGAAGGAATAGCACAGAAATGAGCCTTTGTGCGGAGCTTGGGAAGTCCGAATACCTTGCACATATCCTCGAATGTTGTCTCAGGATACTCGTACTTGATCCACATAGCCTTTGCAGCATCGATAGGTGATCCGCCACCGATTGCTACAATCCAGTCAGGCTGGAACTTCTGCATAGCCTCAGCACCCTTCATAACGGTCTCAACTGAAGGATCGGGCTCGATACCCTCAAACAGTTCAACCTCCATGCCTGCTTCTTTGAGGTAATCCTCTACCTTCTGAAGGAATCCACCTTTCTTCATTGAGCTTCCACCAACGCAGACGATAGCTCTTTTACCCTCAAGTGATTTAAGCGCCTCAAGTGCGCCCTTTCCGTGGTAGACATCCCTCGGTAGTGTAAAACGTGACATAAGAAAAACCCTCCTTTGAAAAATATTGTTAAATAAATAACGTAACCCTTCTCTTATTATATCATTTTTTCAGAAATAATGTGGGTTTTTATCTAAAATGTCAGTCAATTTCTTTTTTGGGCAAAAGACATTTCTATCAATCTTCAATGTAGGAGTACTTCCTGATAAATCCTCTCGAAACGAGGCACATCACCACTCCGGCTATACCAAGGATGAACATCATAAGCGCAGCTCCGGAGCCTTTTCCTGCGCCAAAAAGCGTTGTCCAGAAGGCACTTCCTGCCTTCACTTCCATAAACGGCTCGCATATCCTGTCCACAAAGAGTCCTCCCAGGAAAAGACCTATCGGAATCGTGAAGAACTGCAGTGTATTTCTGCACGCATATACCCTTCCCTGAAGTTCAACAGGTATGGTGTTTCGCATGATGACGTTCTGATTGGCCGCCATGAGCGGAACAAAAAACCATCCCACAAACTGTCCGATGCACCATATCACCGGGTTTTCTGAAAACGCCAGAACGAAGTTTTCCGTTCCCAGGGAAAAGAGCATTGTGAGGAATATCACTCTTACCCTGTCCTTTGGCTTTGGAAGAACAGTCGGCAAAAAGCTGCCTACAACCATGGCTATTCCGGAACATGCAGTAACTATTCCAAAGACACTGTTTCCTGCTTTTGGAATTACAAGTGCCGGAAGCACTGCATCAAACGCAGATGCAATCAGGTTAACTCCCGACATGAACAATATCACATGGAGTATCATCGGTGTCTTTTTCAAAAAGACAAGTCCCTCTTTTGCCAGGGCAAGAACACTTCCTTCTGAGTTTGCATTGCTGCTGATTTCGGGAATTCTCACAAAGAAAAGCAGCGCTGAGAACGCAATGGCAAAAGACATAAGGTCTACCGCGATAACAACATCAAGCCCCGCAAGCGCATAAAGAGCCGCTGATATGACAGGGTTTCCGATTGATACAAGTGACCTGCTCAGTTGCTGAAGCCCACTTGTCTTTTGATAATCGTCTTTGGGTACAATAAGCGTGTATGCTACCTCGGAAGCCGGCTGCTGAACGGTATTCATAAGTCCCGACACCATGTTGATGGCATACAAATGCCACATGGACAAGAGGTCCGTCTTATAAAGCACAAATACAAGTACCGTTGTAAGCGCCGCAAAAAGATCGCAGATAAGCATGGTTTTCTTTTTATCAAACTTATCTGAAAGTGCGCCGGCAAAAATGCTCATTATAACGTACGGCGCATAAGTGCAGATTGTCAGCGTCGCCGTGCTCAGCGCCGAGCCTGTTTTTTCATAGATCCAGAGCGTCAGCGCAAACTGTGTCATTGCACTTCCAAGCTGTGAAAGGCTCTGTGTACTCCAAAGTACGTAGAAGTCTTTTAGATTCTTTATTCTGTTTTTCATTTTAATCGCTCCTTTTTCCTGAATTATCTTGTTGAAAAAGGAGCATTTGCACCGCAAATAACCATCTTTATTCCTCCTGTTCTTTTCTCGAATTCTGCTTCTATTTTGTGCTATTCTATAGCATTTTCAGCTTATTTATTTCTAATCATCCTGCCGGAAATAGCTCCATGTCGACGC
>JAGBMP010000123.1 GCA_017634825.1 Butyrivibrio sp. | reverse complement strand
TAAATAAATGAAGAAGAATGATGTTATCCTCATTGCACTGCTTTTGGTGGTGGCACTTTTAACCGCTGGCGGAATGAGGATCCGGCAAATGAATAATACAAAGGATACAGCAAACGTTGTGGTGACCATAGACGGAGAGGTTTATGGCACTTACCCTCTGTCTAAGGACAGGACCGAGAGGATTGAACTGCCTGACGGCTCCTACAACATCCTGGTCATCTCAGACGGATATGCCGATGTAACAGAAGCTTCCTGTCCCGATCAGATCTGCGTCAAGCACAACCATATCAGATACTCCAAGGAATCAATTGTGTGTCTGCCAAACAAGGTTGTTGTGACGGTAGAAGGCGGCGAAGAAAATGAAATTGATGGGTCGACATTTTAAGACGGCCCCGGGAGTTATGGAATGAATAACAAGAGAATAGCCTTTTTAGGGCTTTTTGTGGCACTGGCATTTGTGCTCTCATACATTGAGTACATGCTGCCACTCAACATAGGAATACCGGGTGCCAAGGTGGGCTTCGCCAATCTGGTTGTCATGGTGGCACTCTACACAGTAGGTGAAAAAAATGCCATCGCGCTCTCCCTCATAAGAGTAGTGCTGGTGGGACTTACCTTTGGAAACATCTCAATGATGATGTACTCTCTGGCAGGAGCAGCTCTGTCTCTCTGCGCCATGCTGATAGCAAAAAAGATCGGCAAGCTTTCGGTGACAGGTGTAAGTGTCCTCGGCGGAGTTTTCCATAACATCGGCCAGATCATAGTGGCCATGCTCGTTCTGGAGACGGAGAGCCTTATTTATTACCTGCCGTTTCTGATGGTGATAGGAACCATAACAGGAGTCCTTATCGGCTTTGTTGCAAACCTGATCACGGTCAGGGTAAAGAACGTTTTAAGAATGTAATGATACGATAAGACAATAAAAAGCGCGTGCGGTAATAAGCACGCGCTTTGTTGTGTTTACTTGACTTTAGGCCGGTCAGGATTTAAAGAACTCCATCTCGGTGTTGAGCTGGTCAGCAATCTCTTTTAAGTTGTTAGCTGAACCTGCAAGGGTTGTAACGGTAGCGGAGAGTTCCTGCATGGAAGCTCCGGTCTCCTCTGAGGAGGCTGCGTTTTCTTCTGAGATGGCTGAGAGGGCACTCATGGTATCTACTACGGCGTTCTTTGAGGATTCGCAGGTATCTGCACCCTGGGAAATGAGCTGTACGCCGCCTACGGTGCTGCTGATATCACCGAGCATTCCGTTTACTGCACTTAATGTCTCTCCAAGGGCGATCTGCTGATCCTGATTGCCCTGCCTTACATCCTCAGCTGCCTGAACGGCTGCTCTGGACTGCTCGAGAAGGATATCCATCTCTTTTCTGATATCGTCTGCCATGGTCTTGGAGTCGTCGGCAAGTTTGCCAATCTCTTCAGCAACGACCGCAAATCCTTTTCCTGCCTCGCCTGCTCTTGCAGCCTCAATTGAAGCATTGAGTGAGAGGAGGTTTGTCTGGGTTGCGATGGAGGCGATTCCCTCTACCTTGTCGTTGATATTTGTAACAGCGTCCTGAGTTGCGCTGATGGTCTTTGAAATCTCATCGATCTTGGCTGTCATCTCAGATGAGGAATCCTGAAGGGAAGCAAGGGATGAACTGGAAACCTCTGATGCCTGCTTCATCTTGTCTGCAAGGCTTGAGAGGTTTCCTGTGGAGCTTTGTACATCTCCAACAGCATCTCCGATTCTTCCTACATTCTCTGATGCATTCTGGATCTCGTCTGCCTGCTGGGTTGCTCCGGATGCGATTTCCTGAACTGCATTTGAAACATCCTCGGCGGTCTGAGAAATCTGATTGGCCATATCCGAGAGCTCCTCGGAGGAAATTCCAACGTCAGATGCAGAGGCCTTTATATGAGATACGATCTCGTCAAGCTTTGTTATAACAGCATTGGTGCTTCGTACCATTCCGCCGAATTCATCTTTTCTGGCAAGGTGCTTCTTAACGGGTTTAAACCTACCGTCAGCAAGAGCTGAAAGCGACTCGTTAACGTCACCGATGGGCTCTGTAAATGCCTTTGACATGAAGAAAGAGATAATACCTGCTGCGATTGCCATTACTACGCCGATTATGACCACAATTAATGCGGCGGATCTTGCAGATGACTTAATCTGTTTTACGCTCTCTGCGCAGGCTACTACATAGCCGGTCGTGGGAGATTTTACCCAGCAAATGATAGATTCACCATCGCCTGCTGTCTGAGTATACTGTCCGCTCTCTTCTGTAGAACCCATGAAGGGAGCTCCTGAAAGATCGATATCTTTCTCGTTTTCGGGAGTAATTTCCATGGTGGACATTGCTGCTACCATACCAACTCTGTCAGATATGAAACCATCATCAGCCTCCTCTGAAAGAAGGGTATGAAGGTCATCCATGCTGTAGTTTCGCTGAACAATGCCTATTACCTGTCCGCCGTCGCCAAAGACAGGAGTTGCGATCGTAGCCTGACGGGCACCTGTTGAAGTTGAGGTGATAACATCGGATACGTAGGTGTTTCCTGCCATTGCCTGAGCAAAATACTCTCTTTTTGAAACGTCAACAGTTTTACCCGATGCGCGCAGAAGCTGCATTCCGTCTGTGCCCGTAAGGACTGAGATGTTACCATCATCCATGGATTTGTCTACTGTGTTAAGATAAGCCATGGCTTTGGCTGATGCAGTCAGGTCTTTTGGATTTATAAAATAAGCCTTTGTAGAGGGCGCAGCTGCAATAGCCTGCATGGCTGCAATATTTTTTTGTATTATGGTCTCGAATTCGGACTCAATATACCAGGCCTGCCAGTCCAGGGAGTCAATTGCATCAGTTGTTGCTTTTTCTGTGGATGTGTTGTAACTCACAATGATAGCCACCATTAGCGGAATGATGGTCACAAGCAGCATGACCGCTATGAGCCTTGTCTTAATACTGTCGGAAAACTTGATGTTGCTTGATGCTTTTGTCTTTGTCTTTTTTTCTTTTGTCATAACACGCCTCCATGACATTTTGATAATACGTATACTAAATATTATATTCTTTTACGCGGAAAAAAGAGAACTTTAAACATAAAATTATTGTAAATTTTATGCTTAAACATGCATGTTTATAAACTTTATTGCGACAATATTTCCGCAAAATGTAAGTGCCTCTTTAATATGTGAAAATTTTCTAGTAAAATAGCAGGGTTGATAAGCGAAAGATAGGAGCAAAAAAATGATTAAAAACACATTTTCTCTCGAAGAGAGCGTAATAAATGATGCTCAGAAAGAGCTTGCAAAGATCGGCAGCAAGGAACTTATAGGGTGTGAGAATCTATTGAATCCTTCATATCTCGACGGTGATGTGACCTGCAGCCTTATTGCCGATGATAAACAGGTAAGGTTTACCGTGACCGGAGCAGAAGGTGTGTTTAAAGATGTCTTTTTACCGCTTAATAAATCAGTGAAATTTTATGCAGGTGAAGCATATGATTTTATCTGCTCACTTGAAAAGAAACTTATCCTTACCATCAAAAATGATTCTTATACAGAGGGAACAAAAGAAGAGCTTGTGGCTTTTTTGCAGGCAAGAAGCGCTGATATGACAGCTGCAGAGTTGGCGCAGCAGAAAGCATATCAGGAAGCAAAGGAGAAAAATGAGCAGAGAAGGGAAGCTGAGAAGTTTTTTGGATCAAAAGAATCCGCCGGCAATCTTCCTCAGTATGCACCAAAGAAAAGGGACAGATTCAAAACTCAGAAGTATTTCGCCGTTGCCTTTGCAATATTCGGAATGCTGGACAGCATGGATGGCATGTTCTTTGGACGTGGGCAGTTTGATCCGATGAATATGCTGCGCTCAGGGCTTATGGGGCTTGTGCTTGGATTCTTTTTAAGCTTTGCCTATACCTTTTTCAGAGCATGGTTTGACGGCCAGAAGGAAAATGTGAAGGTGGGTTCGATAGTTCTTTTCTTCATAACCTTCCCTGCCTTTGCCGTAATGGGCATCCTGGGGGCTATTCCCTACAGCGTGTACCAGCTCCTTGATGGTAAAAGAAATCGCGGAGTGACCAGGGTTATTAACATTGCCGTACCGATATTCATGGGACTGGTGCTGATTTTGGAGCTTGGTCTTTTGTATCTCGTTTTTGGACTTGGGATGTTTTCGTAAAAAATGTGGATTATTTTGTATCGTTATGTTATAATCTTTAGCGACTGTGCCCAGAAGGGGTAATTTAGCATTAATAGAAGGAGAAACAAAAATGAGCGTAACAGTTGAGAAGCTTGAAAACAACATGGCCAAGCTTAAGATCACAGTTCCTGCAGAACAGCTTGAGAAGGCTATTGAGAAAGCATACCAGAAGAACAAGAACAAAATCCAGATTCCTGGATTCCGTAAGGGTAAGGCTCCTCGCAAGATGATCGAGCAGATGTATGGCAAGGGAGTATTCTATGAGGATGCTGCCAACGATCTTATCGAGGAAGAGTATCCTAAGGCAGTAGAAGAGTGCGGCGAGGATGTCGTATCTTCACCTAAGATTGATGTTGAGGAGCTTGAGGCAGGTAAGGATTTCGTATTCACTGCTGAGGTAGCACTTAAGCCACCTGTTAAGCTTGGAAAATATAAGGGAATCGAAGTAGAGAAGATGGACCTCGATGTAACAGATGATGAGGTTGACGCTGAGATCGACAAGCAGAGAAACATGAACGCAAGATCAATCGACGTTACTGACAGAGCAGTTAAGGACGGCGATACAGTATCTCTTGATTTCGAGGGATTTGTTGACGGTGTTGCTTTTGACGGCGGTAAGGGAACAGATTATCCTCTTACAATTGGTTCAGGCGCATTCATTCCCGGATTCGAGGAGCAGCTTGTTGGATTTGAGATCGGCCAGAAAGGCGATGTAAACGTTAAGTTCCCTGAGGACTATCAGGCAGAGAACCTTGCAGGCAAGGATGCAACCTTCAAGTGCAAAGTTAATTCAATCAGAGCAAAAGAGCTTCCTGAGCTCAACGATGAGTTTGCATCAGATGCAGGCTTTGATACAGTAGCTGAGTACAAGGAAGATGTTAAGAAGAAGCTCGAGGAGAAGAAGGCAGCTGATGAGAAGGCTAAGAGAGAAGATGCAGTTGTAAGAGCTGTCATCGAGGAC
>JAGBMP010000122.1 GCA_017634825.1 Butyrivibrio sp. | reverse complement strand
ATCACAGGTAACTCAACCAATCCTACAAGATTCCAGCATCCTGTTGCAGGTACTTACAAGAAGGAGCGTACTGAGGCTGGTAAGAAGTACTTCTCAGTTGCTTCAGGCGGTGGTACAGGACGTACACTTCACCCTGATAACATGGCTGCAGGCCCGGCTTCTTATGGTATGACAGATACTATGGGACGTATGCACTCAGATGCTCAGTTCGCAGGTTCTTCATCAGTTCCTGCTCACGTTGAGATGATGGGTCTTATCGGCGCAGGTAACAACCCTATGGTTGGTATGACTGTTTCAACAGCTGTTTCTATCGAAGAGGCTGCTAAGGCTGGTAAGTTTTAATTTCGAGAGCCGAACTTCCTTGTGAATCTGGAATTATTCAAAAACCGCTCCGGTTGTCGGAGCGGTTTTTTTCACCTTCTTTTATCAGGATATTTCTTGTAGAACTTATCCTTGTCTTTATACATTTCCTCATCGGCATATCTCATGGCGAGCCTTAGCTGTCCGTTTGATTCGTCGTGATAGTAGCCTATTGCAAAGTAGAGCCATTCGGGATCGGATGCCCGCTCCCTAAGGAGCCTTATCTTTTCTTCAAACTGTGGCTTGCTGTCAAAGGAGATGATAGTAAACTCATCACCACCTGCTCTGTAGATCTTATCGTCAGGGAATACCTCTTTTAACACATCAGCTGCATATACAAGGAGCTTATCACCCTGATCATGTCCGCCGTTATCATTAATGCTCTTAAGACCGTTGAGGTCACAGAAGGCAACATTGAAGGGCTGAGGGAAGATCTCAAGTTTGATCGCCAGCTCATCTACATTGACGTTCATGCAGTTACGGTTAAATACGCCGGTTAGCATATCAACGTTACTGAGATACTCAAGTCTCTCGAGGAAGGTGTGGTTTGCAACCTCCGCAGTAAGGAAGAAGGATACAAGCTCAATGGTCTGTTTAATCCTCTCCATATTCGATACATCAAAGTTGGTGATATATAGATAACCTGTGATCACACCGTTGTGGGTGAGAGGGAAGAGGCAAAGGCTCTTTACATCGTTCTCTCTAAGGGTCTTAACCCAAGGCTCGGCAAGCTTTTCGTAGTGAGCCATATCTGCTTCGTCTTTGATTATTATGCTGTCGGTATCTCTGCAGAGCTTTTCCCAGCTATCAACTATTTCATACGGGAAATGAGTGAAGATGTCTTTTATGCAGATCTCGTCATTTCTGACAGATTCACTTATAACATCAAATTTCTGCTGATCACTAAGGACTGTGAGAATTGCTGCAGCATAGGAATCAGTATATTCACGAAGATCTTTGATAACGGTATTTATGCTGTCTTTGAAGTCATTTTCATTACGAAGTTCAAGACAGGACTTGATCACAAAGCTGGAAATGTCAGGAGAAACCGAAGCAAACTTGCCTGTATCCATCTCTCTGTTCAAGGTGTACATGAACTGACAGTACTTAACGTCAGGCTCTTCCTCGTCTTCACAGCCGGGAGCAATAACAGGGAAAAGGATATCTTCGGTCCAGTAGCCGTACATCTTGGTGGTATCAACATAGGTGCGGATATGCTTACCGTTCCAGGCTGCGTCAAATACTATGGCCTCAAACTTGGGCTCTTTTGGAATATGAGAGGTGTAGAGCTGACCCTCGATATGCTTATCAAAGTCCTCATAGCTGACAGTTGAGCCACCTTCCATTTTTGAAAAGAGGTCGTAGGAACTCTTTTTAAAGATCTCGTTGATGGCAAAAAACCTTATTTCACCGCAGGTTCCGTCTGGATTCTTTCTTACGGACATGACGGATGCCGGCATTGTGAATGTGTTTAAGCTGCTTTTGAAGATATTGTACATCTGACTTGACATTTTGGCCTCCATACAAACGGCGTGACGTTAATAATTGTACTATTATATATTATCATAAATTAGGAAGAAAGATTAGTTTACTGAACAATAATTTTGTGAAAAGACTATTAACAATAAGCTACTTCCGCCAAAGCTCAAAGTGAAGTATAATCTACTAAAAGGAGGAGAGTGTATGGATGTCTCATTACCGATTATCTGGTTGATCATCACAGTTGTAATGTCAGTAATCGAACTTATGACCATGGGACTTGTTACCATCTGGTTTGCAGCAGGGGCGGTAATAGCTCTTTTGCTGGCTCTTATCGGAGCACCTCTTTGGCTTCAGGTGGCAGCTTTTCTTGTGGTATCCTTGGTAGTTCTGGTTCTCGTAAGACCTATTGCAGCAGCACATTTTAACAACAGGCTTAAGAAGACCAATATAGATGCTATCATCGGCAGAAAACTCATTGCCAAGACCGACATTGACAACCTTCATGGCACAGGTAAAGTAGATACGGACGGCTCAACCTGGATGGCAGCTTCAAGCGTTGACAATATCACAATAAAGGCAGGAGAAGAGGTCAGGGTTGTAGAAGTCAGAGGAGCAAAACTTATTGTTGAAAGGGAGGGCTTATAATGACAGCCGCAATAATTGCAATTTTCGTTGTACTCGTAATCATTTTGTTAGCTACCAATATCAAGATTGTACCACAGGCTCATTCCTACGTAGTTGAGGAGCTTGGTGCATACAAGGAGACCTGGGACGTTGGTCTTCATTTCAAGATTCCTTTTATCGACAGAGTAGCAAGACAGGTCGATTTAAAGGAACAGTACTGTGACTTCCCACCTCAGCCGGTTATCACTCAGGATAACGTTACAATGCAGATTGACTCAATCGTATTCTTCAGAATTTCCGATCCAAAGGCTTATGCATACGGCGTAAGAAATCCTATCGGAGCTATTGAGAACCTTACAGCTACAACACTTCGTAACGTAATCGGTTCACTTACACTTGATGAAACTCTTACTTCAAGAGATCAGATCAATGCCCAGATGCAGGATGCACTTGATATCGCAACCGATCCCTGGGGAATCAAGATCACAAGAGTAGAGCTCAAGAACATCAACCCTCCTGAGCAGATCAGAGATGCCATGGAGAAGCAGATGAAGGCTGAGCGTGAAAAGAGAGAAAAGATCCTCTTTGCAGAAGGTGAGAAGCAGTCACAGATCACTGTTGCAGAAGGTGAGAAGCAGAGTAAGATCCTTCAGGCTGAGGCTGACAAGCAGGCTACAATCCTTAGAGCTGAGGCTGAGAGAGAGAAGAGGATCCGTGAGGCTGAAGGTCAGGCTGAGGCTATAAAGAGCATTCAGAAGGCTAACGCTGAAGGTATCACAATGCTGAAAGAGGCAGGAGCTGATGAGTCAGTTCTTACACTCAAGAGCCTTGAGGCCTTTGAGAAGGCTTCAAACGGACAGGCAACCAAGATCATTGTTCCGTCAAATATCCAGGGCATTGCAGGCCTTGCAGAATCAATAAAAGAGATAGTTAAGTAATGGCAAATGACTTCGCGGTATTTAGTGACATACACGGCAATCATACAGCTTTTCAGGCATGTATAGATTATGCCATGGGCAAGGGAATAACTAATTTTGTCCTTTTGGGTGACTTTGTCACTGACTGCCCGTATCCCCAGAAGACCATGGAACTGATATATGTGCTGAAGCAGTACTTTAACACATATATTATCCGTGGAAACAGGGAGGAATATCTTTTAAACTATCGTAATACCGGAGCCGGAAACTGGAGAAAAGGGTCCGCCAGTGGGTCCCTTCTATATACCTACGAGAATCTCACAGGCAAGGATCTTGATTTCTTTGAGTCTCTACCCAATTATGGGATGTATCAGGTAAAGGGAATGCCCGGATTTGAGTTCTGTCACGGTTCACCTACCAATACCAGTGAGCTTTTGTTCAGGGAAAAGAGAAATACCAAGAAGGTACTTTCTCACTTAAAGACGGGAGTTCTTTTGCACGGGCATAACCATATTCAGGGAACCTATATGTACAGAGGCAAGAAGGCTGTCAATCCCGGATCCATAGGTATACCGTGGTATTACGGAGGCAAGACACAGTTCTGCATTCTACACGGAAACGGTAAGGCCTGGGAAGAGGAGTACATCCAGCTGGACTACAACAGGAAAGAGATCCTCAGAGAATTTAAGGAATCGGGACTTAGGGAGATAGCTCCTGCCTGGGCAGCTGTTACCATGCATACCATAAGGACCGGCGTCGATCTTAACCAGACAGTGCTCCTTAGGGCCATGAGGCTCTGTGAGCAGGAGAGAGGAACAGTAAAATGGCCCAATATTCCTGAGAAATACTGGGCTATAGCTCTTAAAGAAAACAATATCGATCTTAAGGGTAAGGAAATACCCAAAAAAGAAGAGGAGACTTAAAGGTCTCCTCTTTATGTTTGTATTAAATTGTTGTGTCTACATTTGTTCCGGCTGCTGCTTCGGAAGCAGTTGTCTGTGCCTTGCTCTCTTCATTTTTAAGCTTTGCAAGAAGCTCTGACTTGGTGTAGGTACCTGAGTTCTTGATACTGCTGAAATGGCTGTCCAAAAAGTTTGACTTGGAAGCCGAACTCTTTTTTGAACTTGCTGTAGTTGTAGCATTAGAAGAGTCAGCAGCTGTGGTTGTGGAACCTGTCTCCTGATAAGCCTTAAGCGCAGATTTGTTGCCGACTTTCTTGACATATGACTTCATAAGAGAGCCGTAAGCGCCGCTCTTTATCTGATTATAATCGCCGTAAAGGCTGCTCATGCTGCTGTTGAGATCAAACTTGCCGTTTAAACTTGAAAAGAAGTTTGTGCTCACTGTTATCACCTCCTTGAGTAAGTGTCTGCCAATCCGGCAAACGCCGCGCCATCCATGGCGGGGCAAAGCATACAATTACTTATGATTATTATGCAGTATGTACTTTGTAAATGCAATTTACCTGTTATTAAAAAAATATAAATTTATTGTAATATCGATTTATTCGATAAATACTTTTATTGGTGGTATAGTTAATAGGCTATTAAAGATTTAGGTGGATTTTAAATGACTGAAGGTTCTATTACAAAGAAGCTGATAAGCTTTGCAATACCGCTGTTCTTTGGGCAACTTTTGCAGCAGCTCTACAATGTTGTTGACTCGGTTGTTGTAGGACAGTTCGTTGGAAAAGAGGCTCTTGCTGCTGTAAGCACAACAGGAAGCCTTATATTTCTCATGGTCGGATTTATCAACGGCCTCTTTATGGGTAGCAGTGTAATAATAGGAAAGAGCTATGGGGCAAGAGACTATGACAAGGTCTCTGTCGCAGTACACACAGGCATCAAATTTGCAATTCTGATGGGAATTGCGCTTACGGTTGTGGGCTTTTTCTTTACACCGGTGATCCTTGGATGGATGGGGACTCCTTCTGACGTTTTGCCAAGCTCAACACTGTATTTTAGGATATATTTCCTTGGCGGACTCGGAAATGTCATGTACAATGCCTGCTGCGGCGTTTTTCAGGCGGTGGGCGATTCGAAAAGGCCTCTGTATTATCTGATGGTCAGCACGATCGTCAATACGGTCCTTGATATTTTATTTGTAAGATTTTTGAGCTTTGGAATCGGTGGAGCAGCAGCTGCTACGGTTATTGCTCAGTTTATCAGCGCAGGTCTTGCATTTTCAAAGCTTACGCGCGTGGATGGTCCTCACAGGATAACCATTCATAAGCTTGTGATAGATCCTCAGATCATTAAAAAGGAACTGGCTCTGGGCTTTCCAACAGGAATTCAGAACAGTGTTATCGCTATTGGCAATGTTGTCGTACAGTCTAACATCAACGCTTTTGGGGCAGATGCAATGGCAGGGTGTGGAAGTTACTTCAAGCTCGAGGGATTTGTCTTTTTACCGATTGTATGTATGACTATGGCGTTGACCACGTTTGTAAGTCAGAATCTCGGAGCGGGATTGTATGAGAGAGTTACCAAAGGCTCCAAGATAGGCGCCTTTATCAGCGCAGGCGCTGCAGAGATCATAGGTGTTATAACATTTGTCCTTGCACCTGTGCTTCTAAGGATGTTCTCACAAGATCCTGAGGTACTTGCTATCGGAGCTATGCAGGCAAGGACTGAGAGCCTTTTCTATTTCCTGCTGGCAACAAGCCATGCTCTGGCGGGAGTTTACAGAGGGGCAGGCAAGACTACCGTTCCCATGATCGTAATGCTCTCAAGCTGGTGCCTTCTTCGAATAACCTATATTACCGTTACGGTAAGGCTTATTCCTGTTATAAACGTTATTTTCTGGGCATATCCCCTTACCTGGAGTGTCAGCACCATTATATTCATCATCTACTACTTCAGGGCAAACTGGATGAGACAAGAAAAATGATAAATATACTTGAATGATGAGATAAAAGGTGCTAATATATGTTCTTGGAGGTTAGCACTCAACTGAGTCGAGTGCTAACAATTCATAAAAGTATATTCATAAGATTACATAAAGGAGGCATTTGCAATGAAGTTAGTACCACTTGCAGACAGAGTTGTATTAAAGCAGCTTGAGGCAGAAGAGACAACCAAGTCAGGAATTGTTCTTCCCGGAGCTGAGAAAGAGAAGCCACAGCAGGCTGAGGTTATTGCAGTAGGACCCGGCGGAGTTGTTGATGGCAAGGAAGTTAAGATGGAAGTTAAGAAGGGTGACAACGTCATCTATTCCAAGTACTCAGGAACAGAAGTTAAGCTTGATGATGTAACATATATCATTGTTAAGCAGAACGACATCCTTGCAATCATTAAGTAATTTTGCGAAGTAAGAAAAAGAAAATCGGAGGCAATAAAAATGGCAAAGACAATTAAGTACGGCGCTGACGCCCGCACAGCTATGGTAGAAGGCGTTAATAAGCTTGCTGATACAGTCAGAGTAACACTTGGACCAAAAGGAAGAAACGTAGTTCTTGATAAGTCATACGGTGCACCTACAATCACAAACGATGGTGTTACTATTGCAAAAGAGATCGAGCTTGAGGATTCTTACGAGAACATGGGAGCTCAGCTTGTAAAGGAAGTTGCTACAAAGACAAACGATGTAGCAGGTGACGGTACAACAACAGCTACAGTTCTTGCACAGGCTATGATCAATGAGGGTGTTAAGAACCTGGCTGCAGGCGCTAACCCAATCGTTCTCAGAAAAGGTATGAAGAAGGCTACTGACGCAGCAGTAGAGGCTATCGGCAAGATGGCAACCAAGGTTAAGGGCAAAGAGCAGATCATGAGAGTAGCTGCTGTT
>JAGBMP010000121.1 GCA_017634825.1 Butyrivibrio sp. | reverse complement strand
GTGTCGTTGGTTCGATTCCGACTCTAGGCATCTTTTTTTATTAATCTTTAGTCCCGACAAAGCGTCGGGATTTTTTTATTGAAGAAAGGATATGTTATAATAAAGAGTACGAGATTTATAAACAAAGAGGATAAGAGGAGTTTATGAATATCAGACGTTTAAAAGGAATAGCAGCTTCACTGATTTTGATCATTTCTGTTACCGCATGTGGCAGATCTTTTACGGGAGTTTTGGGCAATCAGAGTGCATCAGATCAGAGTGCTTCTACACAGACACAGGGCAAGTACCCAACAAAATGGAATCTTGAGAAGATTTATGCCAGCGAGGAAGATTGGCAGGCTGATTACGACAAGGTAATGGGCATGCTGGATGGTTACGATAAATTCAGAGGAAAGCTTGATAATGCCAAGACTATAAGAGAATACTTTGACTTTGCTTACTTTACCGAGATGACAAGGACTCAGCAGAAGCTTGCGCTTTATGCTAAGCAGGGAAACTCTCTTAACGCAACGGATGCGGTTTATAAAAACATGCTGGCAAAGCTCGATGCCATGACAAGGGAAGAGACCCAGAGAAGTGCCTTTGCGGAGGATGAGATATTTGCACTTTCATTGGAGGAGAGACAGAAGATCTTTTCAGATCCCCTTTTTGATGGCGATGAGTATTGGCTAAGGCAGTATCTTGATCCTGACTACGAGCCGCTTACAGAGGATGAGACTCTTTTGGTATCCACTCTTTCAATGGGTATGGGTTACGGAGAACAGATTTTTGGCATACTTGATCAGGTTGAACTTCCTTATCCTACAATCACAATGCCGGGGGGTAAGGAGGAGCTTACCGATGAGCTTTATGCAGAGATAATCAGTAATCCGAAGTACTCGGATAAATTCAGGGCAGAAGCAAACCAGACTTACTTAACTAGATACGAGAATTTTGCTAACACCTTCGCTGCTCTTTTGGAATCGAACGCTTCACAGGCTTATGCATCAGCAGTCATTGATGGCTTTGATACTACCATGGAAGAGGCCTTTGATGACTATGATCTTGATACAGAAGTCTTTGACATGCTGGTGGAATCAGCGCACAAGGGTATTCCGGAGTATCAAAGATACTTAAAGCTCCATGCAAAGGGGCTTGGCCTTGAAGAGCAATACCCCTACAACATGGGAGAAAGCGTATCAGATTTCTACATTCCGCCTACACCCTATGATGATGCGGTGGATGAGGTTATAGACGCTCTTGGAATTCTTGGAGATGACTATATTGATCACTTCACCAAGATAATCACCAGTGAGCAGATTGATGTCTATCCTGCTGCTAACAAAGCTACAGGAGCCTTTGAGAACAAGATATCAGTTGAGTATTATCCTTGGGTACTGTTTAACTATAAGGGGTACTCAGATGATATCAGTACAATAGCTCATGAAATGGGACATGCTGTATATGATCAGTACGCGACAGAGAACCAGCCTGTTGCTTACAGCAATCCCACAATATTTACTCAGGAAGTTGCATCTACTACCAATGAGCTTTTGTACTATCAATATAAGTTAAAAAATGCCCAGAGTGATGACGAAAAGCTCTTTTATCTGGAGAATGCAATCAGCATGTTTGCAGGAACGTTCTTCACTCAGATGATGTATTCCGAGTTTGAGGATTACATGTACAAGGTTGTGGAGTCAGGACAGTCGCTGGATGCTGAGGACCTTGGTGATAAGTGGATGGAGCTCCTTCAGGAGTACAGGGGCGATGCTGTTACCATGTTCCCGGCTTCAAGATATCAGTGGGCAGGAATTCCTCACTTCTACTATGTTTATTATGTGTACCAGTATTCTGCAGATGTGGCTTATGCAGCATCAATTGCTGAGAGGATCACATCAGGTGAAGCCGGTGCTGTGGATGAGTATCTGGATTTCCTTAAGCTTGGCGGATCTGCGCCGCCTGTAGAGCTTCTCTCAGAGGCAGGAATTGACCCGCTTTCAGACGAGACCTACGACAAGGCACTGGAGTATTTCAAGTCGCTTGTGGACGAGTACGAGGAGCTGGTTAACAAGAAGTAAATATTTAGTTAGTTTTTTCATGATTTTAATTTTTTCTTAGGCAATGTGTGTTATTATGAATTGAAACAAAAGTTAAGTTTACAGCCATAACTATGCGGTTTTATGGAGTTTATAGATGCACAGACTTTCAAAAGAAGATAAAGAGATCATAAAGAGAGTCCTCGATGTTAAGGACTACGACCCTGATGTATTCGACCCTGAGCTTTTGACCGAGCTTGAGAAGGACGAGGAATACAGGGCAACACTATGCCGTTACGGCGCAGATATCCTTGGCTCTGAGAATTACATCAGGTTAAAGAGCTTTATTCAGCATGGAAATGTTACTGTCTATGAGCACAGCATCCATGTGGCGCTCTGTGCAATAAGGCTCAACAGAAAACTTGGGATTAAGAGCAGGGAGAGGGAGCTGGTAAGAGGAGCGCTTCTTCATGACTATTTCCTCTACGACTGGCATGACGGCGAAGCACCCGGGAACATTCATCCCAAGCTCCACGGATTCTATCATCCGGGAATTGCGCTGAGAAACGCAACAAGAGACTTTATACTCTCCGAGAGAGAGAAAGAGATAATAAAAAAGCACATGTGGCCGCTTACGGTTAAGCCACCTAAATGCAGGGAAGCCTGGGTGGTATGTCTTGCGGACAAGTATGCATCAACACTGGAGACACTCAAGCTTAAGAAGGGAAAGATCAACGTAAATTATGCCTGATATTTACCAGGAGCTGATAAACCTGGCGGAGGGGGACATGTACCCCTTCCATATGCCCGGTCATAAGAGAAACCTTCAAAGCACCCCGTTAAAGGGTGCTTTTCGTTGTGATATAACGGAAATTGACGGCTTTGATAATCTTCATGATGAGAAGGGCATAATCCTGGAGGCTGAGAGAAGGGCAAACAGCTTATATGGCGCTGATGAGACCTTCTTTTTAGTAAACGGAAGTACGTCCGGCGTCCTTAGCGCAGTATCTGCGGCAGTTCCGAAAGGTGGCAGGATTTTAGCTGCAAGGGGCAGCCATAGGTCTTTTTACCATGCAGCGTATCTAAGAGGGCTGGAGATAGACTATTTGGAAGCCGGGATGATCCGGGAGTATGGAATCTTCGACGGCTATAGTGCACAAGAAGTGAAAAGAGCTTTAGACTCCCTGACGGATAAGCCAAGCGCCGTGTTTATCACATCCCCAACCTATGAGGGAAGATGCTCGGATGTAGAGGGAATTGCAAAAGTGTGCCATGAAGAAGGCGTGATCCTTATTGTGGATGAAGCCCATGGTGCGCACTTTGGATTTGGTAAGGGAATTCCTGAGAGCGCTGTGAAGGCGGGAGCTGACATTGTCATACACTCTCTTCACAAGACGCTGCCGGCTATGACACAGACTGCGCTTATTCATGTTCAGGGCAGCCTTGTTGATAAAGCTCTTTTAAAGAGGTTCCTTAGAATATATCAGTCCAGCAGCCCATCCTACGTGCTGATGGCGTCCATTGATCTGTGCATGAAAAAGATGCAGGAGAGGGGAAAAGAGTTTTCGGAGAGGCTCCTTGGCTACAGGAATAAGATACAGGAAAAGACCAAGGGCTGCAGTATCCTTAAGATTCCGGGACTTAACGAGTTACAGGATCCGGCAAAGGTGCTTATTTATGCGGATACTGATACAATGACAGGTCAGCAGTTATATGATATACTGCGTGAGGACTATTTATTGCAGCTGGAAATGGCAGGGGAGCACTATGCTCTGGCCATAATCACCGGATGGGATACAGAGGAAGGAATAGAGCGCCTGATAAAGGCTGTTTGCGAGATAGATGAGAACTTGCAGAAAAAAGTGGGAGCAAGGATTGTCGCAGCAGATGAAAAATATGCTATTCCCGGAAGAGAGATGTCTTTGCAAAAAGCCTGGGACAGCGAGCGGGAAACGGTGTCTTTAAATTTGGCGGAAGGCAGAATAAGCGGGGACTTTGTAAACCTTTATCCACCGGGAATTCCACTGATAGTGCCCGGAGAGGTCATTGGCGGAGATCTCATTAAGGACATAGAGCGATATATTGCCGAAGGACTTAATGTCCAGGGCATTTTGGAGCTCGAAAATAGCGAGAATAAGGGTATAATAGATATAGATAAGAGAGGAATTTTATGCGTAAAACTAAGATAATATGTACTATAGGACCGGCGAGTGAGAGTGAGGATAAGTTAAAAGAGCTTATGCTGGCCGGTATGAATGTTGCAAGATTCAACTTTTCACATGGCTCTCATGATGAGCACAGAAGAAAGTTCGAGAGGATAAGAAAGCTCAGAGACGAGCTTGAGATCCCTGTTGCAACCATGCTTGATACAAAGGGTCCCGAGATCAGACTTAAGGACTTTAAGAATGGAAAAGAGATGCTGGAGGCCGGACAGACCTTCACACTTACAGCAAGAGATATAGAAGGCACCAAGGACGAGGTATCCATCACTTACAAGGACCTCACCAAGGACTGCAAGAGCGGAATGACAATCCTTCTTGATGACGGACTTATTGAGCTTTCCGCTGAGAAGGTTACAGATACTGACATCGTTTGTACAGTAGTAAACGGTGGTCCTATCTCTGACAAGAAGGGCGTTAATGTACCCGGAGCTGAGCTCTCAATGGAGTACTTAAGCGAGCAGGACAGGAGTGATATCATCTTCGGATGTGAGCAGGGCTTTGACTTTGTGGCTGCATCTTTTGTAAGAACCAAGGCAGACGTAGAGGACATCAGAGCTATATTAAAAGAGAAGAACTCTCCCATGAAGATCATTGCCAAGATTGAGAGCACTCAGGGTATCAACAACATCGAAGAGATCCTTGCTGCTGCAGACGGAATCATGGTTGCAAGAGGAGACATGGGCGTGGAGGTTCCTTTCGAGGAGGTTCCCGTAGTTCAGAAGAAGCTCATCAAGATGGCAGAGGCTGCAGGCAAGTACGTCATCACAGCAACACAGATGCTGGATTCCATGATCCACCATCCAAGGCCAACAAGAGCCGAGGCTACCGACGTTGCCAATGCTATTTATGACGGAACAACAGCTATCATGCTCTCAGGCGAGACTGCTGCAGGCGATTATCCTGTGGAGGCCCTCAAGACCATGGTACGTATAGCCGAGAGAACAGAAGCCGATATAGATTATGTAGGAAGACTTAAGAAAAGAGATTACGCACCAAGCGATGACACCACAGCGATCTCACATGCTACCTGCAACATTGCTGCAGAGGTTGGTGCCGATGCAATCCTGACAGTCACCATGAGCGGCTTTACAGCCAGCATGGTTTCTATGTACAAGCCCAATTGCCCCATCATTGCATGCACCATCAATCCTACAGTATGCAGACAGGCAAACCTGATGTTTGGCGTAGCGCCTCTTCACATCAGGCAGGAAGACACAGCGGATGAGCTCTTCAGGGAGGCAATAAGTTCAGCTAAGAATGCAGGTCTTTTAAAGGCCGGCGACAAGGTAGTCCTCACAGCAGGCGTACCTCTTGGCATCCCCGGAAGAACAAACATGATAAGAGTTGAGGAAGTATAAGCAAAATGGCTACCGGCAGGATTTTCCTTCTGATGGGCAAGAGCACCTCAGGGAAAGACACAATCTACAAAAACCTAATAGCTGATAATGACTTATCCCTTAAGAAGGTCGTTCCTTACACCACGCGCCCCATGCGCGATGGCGAGACGGACGGAGTTCAGTATTTCTTCAGAGATGAAGAGGGCTACCTTGACCTTAAGAACAGAGGGAAGATCATCGAGGAGAGGACCTACCACACCAACTACGGCGAGTGGAGGTACTTTACAGTAGATGACGGTCAGATCGATCTTGCCAGCGGAGACAGCTACCTGGTAATAGGGACGCTTGAGTCCTACTGTTACTTCAGAGATTACTTCGGAAAAGAGAATGTCCTTCCGATACTGATCGATGTAGAGGCAAGGATCAGGCTTGAGAGAGCCATGAAGAGGGAAGAGAAGCAGGAGCACCCAAGGTACGACGAGATGTGCAGACGCTTTTTGGCAGACGAGGAAGATTTTGACGAGGCCAAGATAAAAGAGGCCGGTGTGGAAAAGAGATTTTTCAACAATGGACTTATCGATGACTGTATAAAAGAGATAAGGGAACACATTTACGAGAAGATGAGCTGACCTTATTAGGCGGGAAGGGAATGTATGGATATTAAAGTTAGTAATCTTACACCCACAACTCAGACCCCGGCTCCGGAGCAGGTGCAGGAGGCAAACGGCGACTTTAAGTTTGTCCTTACCAGCAAGCTTGAGGATTCGGGGCTTGCAGAGCGCCTGAATCTCATGATGCAGGATATCATCCAGCAGGGGGAGAAGATATCCAAGAGAAATGACATCAAGGATATGCAGAGGTACAGGATCCTTATCAAGGATTTCATGAACGAAGTAGTGACGAGGAGTCATGTCTTTTCCAGAGAGAACTTCCTTGACAGGAAGGGAAGACACAGGGTTTACGGCATTATCAGGCAGGTGGACAAAGAGCTTGATGAGCTGGCTCAGGAACTGGTCAAGGACGAGAAGAACAGTATCGATATACTTGCTAAGATTGGACAGATACAGGGGTTACTACTGGACATCTTTACTTAAGGGGAGAGTAAATGGCGGATTTTGCCGATATCATAGATCAACAGCAGATGAAAGAGCACATGCAGCATGCGCTCATTACTGATAAAGTTTCTCATGCCTATATCATCTCAGGTGAGAGTGGTTCGGGAAAAGAGTTTATCGCCAAGACTTTTGCCAAGGCTCTTCAGTGCGAAAACAGGCAGGACAGGGGAGGCTATAGGGAGTCCTGTAACGAGTGCCCCTCCTGTATTAAGGCACTGTCAGATAATCATCCGGACATCATAACCATAACCCATGAAAAGCCAGCCAGCATAGGTGTTGACGACATCAGGCAGCAGCTTCGAGACGATGTTGTCATTAAGCCCTACGAGAGCAGATACAAGATCTATATCATTCCCGAGGGGGAGAAGATGACGCCCCAGGCGCAGAATGCTCTGCTAAAGACTTTGGAAGAGCCGCCGTCATATATTGTCATCATTATTCTGACCAGCAACATAAATGCATTTCTGCCTACTATTATAAGTAGATGCATCGTTCTTCCCATGAAGCCCGTCAGGGACGACTCCATCATAAATTACCTGATGCAGGAGTGCCACGTGGTGGATTACAAGGCGATGTTGTGCGCCTCTTTTGCAAGAGGAAATGTGGGCAAGGCGCTGGAGCTGGCTTCAAATGAGAGGTTTGAGACTTTAAAGAACGAGACCATAGAGTTGGTGGCCAAGCTTAAGAACCTTGAGATACATGAGATCATGGACAGGGTTCACGGCATATTAGAGAACCCCGATGGAGATGAAAAAAGCAGCAAGAAGGGAATCGACCTTGGTCAGTACGCTGACTTTATGGACATACTTCTTTTCCTGTTCAGGGATATACTGGTGTATAAGGCCACGGGGGATGATACTCACTTGATTTTCACTGACAAGGTATCGTATATTAGTAGTGTTACCACAAACTGCACTTATGAGGGCATAAGCAGCATTATTAAAGATATGGAGATTGCGAAAAACCGCATAGACTCCAATGTTAATATAGATTTAGCCTTAGAGCTTATGCTCATGGGCATTAAGGAGTATTTATGACAAGAGTAATCGGCGTAAGATTCAGAACAGCCGGCAAGATATATTATTTTTCACCGGGCAAGTATGTCATTAAAAAGGGTGACCATGTAATCGTTGAGACAGCCAGAGGTGTTGAGTACGGAACCGTAGTTTCAGAGCCTCAGGACATCGAGGACGAGAAGGTGGTCAAGCCCCTTAAGACAGTACTTCGCACCTCCAGCACCAAGGACGATGAGCAGGAGAAGGCCAACAGGGAAAAAGAGAAGGAGGCCTTTAAGGTTTGCCTTGAAAAGATCAAGAAGCACAACCTTGATATGAAGCTCATTGATGCAGAATATACCTTTGACAACAACAAGATCCTGTTTTACTTTACAGCTGACGGCAGGATTGACTTCAGAGAACTGGTAAAAGACCTGGCGGCTGTATTTAAGACCAGGATAGAGCTCAGGCAGATAGGTGTCAGGGACGAGACCAAGATAATCGGTGGTTACGGCATTTGCGGAAGACCTCTTTGCTGCCACTCATATCTTTCAGACTTTGTTCCCGTGTCCATCAAGATGGCCAAGGAGCAGAGCCTTTCACTTAACCCTACCAAGATTTCCGGTGTTTGCGGAAGACTTATGTGCTGCCTCAAGAACGAGGAGGATGTATATGAGGAACTCAATCGCAAGATGCCCGGTGTCGGCGACTTCTGTGTTGCCAAGGACGGACTTAGCGGAGAGGTATCCTCTGTAAATATCCTGAGACAGACTTTGAAGATCCTTGTGGAAGTCAACGACGAGAAGGAAGTTCACGAGTACAAGCTCGATGAGATAGAGACAATCAGAAAGAAACAGAAGAAAAAGAACAATGGTGGCAAGAAGAATTCTCAGGAAGACGAGGAGATGAAAGAGCTCGAGAAGCTTGAGAAGATCGAGAAGCAGGAAGGAAAGTCCAAGCTTGGGGATGGTTGAGCTAAAGGAAGGCGAGAGACTTGATGACCTGCAAAGGAACGGCTATCAGATAATCCAGAGCCCGGAGAAATTCTGCTTCGGGATGGATGCAGTTCTTTTGTCAGGATTTGCCTCTGCTCCGGAAGGAGGAAGAGTACTGGATCTGGGAACGGGCACCGGGATCATTCCGATCCTCATGGCGGCCAAGACAGATGCAAAAGAGCTCATAGGCCTTGAGATCCAGGAGGAGAGCGCAGACATGGCGCAGCGAAGCGTCGTTCTCAATGACCTTCAGGACAAAGTAAGAATAGTACAGGGAGACATTAAGGAGGCAGGGCAAATATTTGACGCTGCCTCTTTTGACGTGGTAACAAGTAATCCCCCTTATATGATAGGAGGTCATGGGCTGAAAAATCCTGAGGGTCCAAAGGCTATCGCAAGGCATGAGGTGCTCTGCGACCTTGAGGACGTCATAAGGGCAGCAGCCAGATGCCTTAAGAGCGGCGGTAAGTTCTACATGGTCCACAGGCCCTTCAGGCTTGCGGAGATCATGGTGCTGATGCATGAGTACAAGGTGGAGCCCAAGAGAATGCAGCTGGTTTACCCCTACGCTGACAAGGAGCCGAACATGGTTCTCATTGAAGGAGCACGAGGCGGAAGATCAAGGCTGACGGTTGAAAAGCCGCTTATTATCTACGAAGCTCCCGGGAAGTATACGCCGGAGATCTACGATATCTACGGATATTGAGAGGGAGAAGAAAATGGCAGGTAAACTTTATCTATGTGCTACCCCCATCGGAAATCTGGATGACATGACCTTCAGGGTTCTTGAGACCTTAAAGAGTGTCGGCCTGATCGCGGCGGAGGACACCAGAAACAGCATAAAGCTCCTTAATCATTTCGATATTCATACCGAGATGACTAGCTATCATGAATATAATAAGTACGACAAGGCGCAGTACCTGATCCAGAAGATGCAAGAGGGGATCAATGTTGCGCTTATTACTGATGCAGGAACTCCCGCCATTTCAGATCCCGGTGAGGTCCTTGTTGCCGAGTGTCACAAGGCGGGGATAACTGTCACATCACTACCGGGGCCGGCTGCGTGCATTACGGCGCTGACTTTGTCGGGACTTCCGACCAGAAGATTTTGCTTTGAGGGATTTTTGCCCTCAGCAACAGATGATAAAAAAGGCAGAAAAAGAATCCTTGAGGACCTCAAGGATGAGAGCAGGACGATGATCATCTACGAAGCGCCGCACCATTTGAAGGCGGCGCTAGATGATCTGTATGAGACGCTTGGCGACAGGCGCATCTCCATCTGCAGAGAGCTTACCAAGAAATTTGAGGAGGTTCGTCCGACTACTATTGCCGACGCAATCTCTTTTTATACAGAAAACGAGCCCAGAGGCGAGTATGTACTGGTAATTGAAGGCAAGAGCCTTCAGGAACAGGACGAGGAAAAGAGATTATCCTGGCAGGAGATGAGCATCGAGGACCACATGAAGTACTACGAAGACCAGGGAATCTCCCACAAAGATGCCATGAAGAAAGTGGCAGCCGACAGAGGTGTCGGAAAGAGGGAGATCTATCAGGCACTGCTGGATAAAGAAGAGGGGGATTGACCATGGAAGAGAAAGACATTATTGCAAAAAGACCGCCCATGGGGTGGAACAGCTGGGACTGCTACGGGGCATCGGTTAACGAGGAGCAGCTTCTCGGAAATGCGAAGTACATGGCAGAGAATCTTAAGGACTACGGCTGGGAGTATGTGATATGCGACATCCAGTGGTATGAGCCCACGGCGGATTCCCATCAGTATCATAAATTTACTGAGCTGGAGATGGATGAGTACTCAAGGCTTGTGCCGGCGGTTAACAGATTCCCTTCTGCTGCAAAGGGCAAGGGCTTTGGCCCCATTGCGAAAAAGGTACATGATATGGGCCTTAAGTTCGGGATCCATATCATGAGAGGAATCCCGAGACAGGCTGTTCATCAGAATACCAAGATCTTGGGAACAGACAAGACTGCTAGGGATATCGCGATCCCTAACTCCATCTGCATGTGGAACACGGATATGTACGGCGTTGACGCCTCAGTTGAAGGCGCTCAGGCCTATTATGATTCAATATTTGAGCTCTACGCCAAGTGGGGCGTTGACTACGTCAAGGTTGATGACATCGCAAGGATTGACTGCGGACCGGAGGCTCCGGGAGCAGGATTTTCCGAGATTGCCATGATAAAAGAGGCTATTGAGAAATGCGGAAGGCCTATGGTCCTCAGTCTTTCACCGGGACCGGCAAAGCTTAGTCAGAAGGATTTCCTTTTAGAGAATGCCAACATGTGGCGCATGACGGATGACTTCTGGGATGACTGGAAGATGCTCTATAACATGTTTGAGAAGGCCCATGAGTGGGAGGGCGTAGGTTGCAAGGGTCACTGGCCTGATTGCGACATGCTTCCACTCGGACGCGTCTGCATGTGCAATGACGAAAATGGAGAGAAGGGCCACTACACGCACTTTACACAGGATGAACAAAAGATCCTTATGACACTCTGGTGCATCTTCAGATCCCCTCTTATGTTTGGCGGTGATCTCAGAGAGAATGACGAGTTTACGAAAGCTCTTTTAACTAATGAAAGACTCCTTGAGATGCACAAGAAAGGCCGTAAGCCAAAGGAAATATACAGAAAGAAGGACCTGGTTATCTGGAGGAGCAGAGCCAAGGACGGAAGGACATTCCTTGCCATCTTTAACATCGGGGAAAAGACCCAGAGCCACAAGATAAAGTTTAAGGACCTGGGGCTTTCCGGAACCGAGGCAAAGGCTGTCGATATCTGGAGCGGAATGCAGGGAATCGTCAAGGATAAAGAGTGCGTCGACATGGCACCACACACAGTTGAGTGCTACGCCATTGAAGCGACGGAAGATGCAGCAGATGATATTTTCAGTCCATGTAGCTAATGCTAACAAATTTACACATATTTCATAGAAATTTGCCCTAAAAACATTGTTAAAAGCTTGGCTTTGTAGTATAAATGTAGTAGTGGGCGCAATTTGCCCCGTAATTTAATAGTGTATCCGCGAATTATCAGTATATAGTGAGGTATATGATTATTCGTGCAAAAATTATTAAGAAGAGAGGTTAACAAATGGCAAACATCGATTTAACCAAGTATGGAATCACAGGTACTACAGAGATCGTCCACAATCCTTCATACGATGATCTTTACACAGAGGAAATGAAGCCTGAACTTACCGGATATGAGAAGGGCGTTGACACAGAGCTCGGTGCTGTAAACGTTATGACCGGTATCTACACAGGACGTTCTCCTAAAGATAAGTACATCGTTATGGATGCAAACTCCAAGGACACAGTATGGTGGACATCTGACGAGTACAAGAACGACAACCACCCTATGACAGAAGAGACATGGGCTAAGGTTAAAGAGATCGCTAAGAACGAGCTGAGCGGCAAGAGACTCTTTGTTGTTGACGCATTCTGCGGAGCTAACAAGGATACTCGTATGGCAGTTCGTTTCATCGTTGAGGTTGCTTGGCAGGCTCACTTTATCAAGAACATGTTCATCCAGCCTACAGAGGAAGAGCTTGCAAACTTTGAGCCTGACTTCGTAGTTTACAACGCATCTCTTGCAAAGGTTGACGACTATCAGGCACTTGGCCTTAACTCAGAGACATGCGTAGCATTCAACATCACAAGCCGTGAGCAGGTTATCATCAACACATGGTACGGCG
>JAGBMP010000120.1 GCA_017634825.1 Butyrivibrio sp. | reverse complement strand
TGTTAAGAAATTCGTCCTCCCGGGATGTATTGCTAACAAGTTCCTTGAAGTTGAGGATGAATCGATCCTTGATTATTATCAGAAATGTAACGACATCCATGAAAAGAAGATGTCCACAGAGCTGAAGATCAAGTCTGCAACTTATGCAATCCAGAGACATGAGGATGCAATTGAGAGATTAAAAGCAAAGCTTAAATAAATACGAAAATTAAAATGCCACGGCGTTTGCCGTGGCATTATTTTTTGTCTTAGTATCAAACTACTTTCTTGTGCTCTTCCTGAACTTTCTTCTGTGCAGTTGAGAGCATGAGCTTGATTCTGTTAAGCTGGTTAACCTCAGATGCTCCGGGATCGTAGTCGATGGCAACTATATTGCAGCCGGGATACATATGGCGCATCTGTTTGATTACACCTTTACCTACAACGTGATTTGGAAGGCATCCAAAAGGCTGTGTGCAGACAATATTGGTTGCACCTTCATGGATGAGCTCGACCATTTCTCCTGTAAGGAACCATCCCTCACCTGTCTGGTTACCGATGGATACGATAGGCTCTGCATACTTAACAAGTTCATAGATGCTTGTGGGCGGATCAAAGTGTACGCTCTTCTTAAATGCCTTTGTAGCACCGGCTCTGAGCTTTTCGATAAGCCAGATAGCGCCTCGCATTAAAAGAGCAGTCTTCTTGGAGGTTCCAAGCTCTTTTGCCTTGTAGATCTGATTGTAGAAGCAGTAGAGCATAAAGTCGATAAGATCGGGAACAACGGCTTCAGCACCTTCTGACTCAAGGAGCTCAACAAGGTGGTTATTGGCTGCAGGAGCAAACTTAACAAGGATCTCACCGACTACACCAACTCTTGGCTTAACTTCATCTGTAAGTTCTATCTTGTCGAAGTCTTCAACGATCTCGCGACAGAGCTTCTGGAACTTCGAATAGCTCATATGCTTAGAGGTTACAAAGTCGATCGCAACCTTTTTCCACTTCTCATGACAGGCATTTACTGATCCCTTAACCTTCTCGTAAGGACGCATACGATATACGCATCTCATGAACACATCACCGAATATAGCGCCGTAAGCGGCTCTCTGAAGCATCTCGGCATTGATATGGAAGCCCGGATTAGCCTCTAACTTGGAGAGGTTAAGAGATACTACAGGAATCTGTTCCATGCCGGCCTTCTTAAGAGCTCTTCTGATAAACCCTACGTAATTGGTAGCCCTGCATCCGCCACCGGTCTGAGACATGATGACAGCAGTTCTGTTAAGGTCGTATTTACCTGAATGAAGTTCATCCATGATCTGACCTACAACCCAAAGTGAAGGGTAGCAGGCATCGTTATTAACATACTTAAGACCCATATCGATCGCATGCCTGTTGTCGTTCTGCATTACGACAAAGTTATAACCGCAGGCTGAAAATGCAGGCTCTAGGATATCAAAGTGAATAGGTGACATCTGAGGGCAGAGAAGAGTGTAATTCTTTCTCATTTCCTCTGTGAAGAGCACTCTGTTATTGGCTGTTGATCTTATGGTTCTCTTCTGGTTTTTCTGCTTTCTTACACGGATAGCAGCAAGGAGTGAACGAACGCGGATCCTTGCGCTTCCGAGGCTGTTTACCTCGTCAATCTTAAGGCATGTGTAGATTTTATCTGATCCGGAGAGGATATCGTTTACCTGATCTGTTGTAACAGCATCAAGTCCGCATCCGAAGGAGTTGAGCTGTATAAGATCAAGGTCGTCGCGCTCTCTGACGAAGCTGGCTGCTGCATAAAGTCTTGAGTGATACATCCACTGGTCTGATACGATAAGAGGTCTCTCGGGCTTACCAAGGTGAGATACACTGTCCTCGGTAAGAACAGCAACGCCGTAAGAGCAGATCATATCAGGAATACCATGGTTGATCTCCGGGTCGATATGATAAGGACGACCGGCAAGAACAATACCGTGTCTGTTATTTTCTTCCATCCATTTAAGGGTCTCTTCACCCTTGATCTGGATGTCTTTTCTTGCGATGGCCATTTCTTCCCATCCGTCTTTGGCGGCATTTATAACCTGCTCTGCTGGAATTTCCTTAAACTCTTTTACAAGAGCATTGGTTACGGTCTCGATATTTGTAAAGGCCATGAATGGGTTTCTGAACTTTATCTTACCGCATGTGATGGCCTCGACGTTATTCTTAATGTTCTCTGAATACGATGTAACAATAGGGCAGTTATAATGGTTGGTTGCGCCTTCTACCTCTTCACGTTCATAGAAAAGACCTGGGTAGAAGATGAAGTCAACATTCTGCCTGATAAGCCATTCCACATGTCCGTGTGAGATCTTGGCAGGATAGCATTCTGACTCACTTGGGATTGACTCAATACCAAGCTCATAGATCTGATGAGTTGATCTGGGTGAGAGAACAACTCTGAATCCAAGCTTTGTAAAGAAAGTGAACCAGAATGGATAGTTTTCATAGAAGTTAAGTACTCTTGGAATACCAACAGTTCCTCTTATTGCCTTATCTGCTTCAAGAGGCTCATAGCCAAAGAGTCTCTTATACTTGTAGTCAAAGAGGTTAGGAATACCCTCGGCGTTCTTGACCTTACCGATTCCTCTTTCACATCTGTTACCTGATATGTGCTGACGACCGCCTGTGAACTTGTTGATGGTAAGTCTGCAGTGATTTGTGCAGCCCTGACAGGTAGTCATGCTTGTTGAATACTGAAGGCTGTTGATCTGGTCGATGGAGAGCATCGTTGTCTTGTAATCCTCAGTCTCTCCATATCTTTCTCTTGCAATAAGAGCAGCACCGAAAGCACCCATGATTCCGGCAATATCAGGTCTGATCGCTTCAGCGCCTGAGATTATCTCAAATGCACGAAGGACAGCGTCGTTGTAGAAGGTTCCGCCCTGTACAACGATGTGCTCACCAAGGTCCTTGGCATCCGATACCTTTATAACCTTAAAGAGAGCGTTCTTGATTACAGAGTATGCAAGACCTGAAGAAATATCAGCGACATCAGCGCCTTCCTTCTGAGCCTGCTTAACTCGCGAGTTCATGAATACTGTACATCTTGTTCCAAGATCTACAGGGTACTTGGCATAAAGAGCAACCTTGGCAAAGTCCTGAACACTGTAATCAAGGGACTTGGCAAAGGTCTCGATGAAGGATCCGCAGCCTGAAGAGCAAGCTTCGTTTAGCTGAACGGAATCAACTGAGTTGTTCTTGATATGGATGCACTTCATATCCTGACCACCGATATCAAGGATACAGTCAACCTTGGGGTCAAAGAATGCAGCTGCATTGTAGTGAGCTATGGTCTCAACCTCTCCGTCATCAAGAAGAAGAGCAGACTTTAGAAGCGCCTCACCATAACCTGTTGAACAGGCTCTTGCAATCCTTACGCCCTCGGGCATAAGCTTGTAGATCTCCTGAATTGAGGAAATAGCTGTCTTAAGAGGACTTCCGTTATTGCTTGAATAGAAGGAGTAAAGAAGATCTCCGTCCTCACTTATAAGCGCACATTTGGTGGTTGTTGAACCTGCGTCGATACCAAGGAAAGCATTGCCTTTGTAGCCATCGAGCTTTCTTGTCTTAACGCGGTATTTGTCCTGACGGTCCTTAAACACCTTGTATTCCTCTTCATTTCTAAAGAGGGGATCAAGTCTTGATACCTCGGCTTCCATAACGATCTTGCCTGAGAGCTTATCAACCATCTCATCCATGGTGTAATGAGTCTCTTCCTCAGCGTTCATGGCAGAACCGATGGCAGCGAAGAGATGAGAGTTGTCCAGATTGATAGCGTGCTCATCATCAAGTTTGAGAGTTCTGATAAATGCAGCACGGAGCTGGTCCAGGAAGTGAAGAGGACCACCAAGGAATGCAACATGTCCGCGGATTGGCTTACCGCAGGCTAGTCCTGAAATGGTCTGGTTTACAACAGCCTGGAAAATGGATGCTGAAAGATCCTCTTTGGTAGCACCTTCATTGATAAGAGGCTGGATGTCAGACTTGGCAAATACTCCGCATCTTGCTGCTATTGTATATAGTGAATTGTAGTTTCTTGCGTAATCGTTAAGACCTGTTGCATCTGTCTGAAGAAGGGATGCCATCTGGTCGATAAAAGAGCCTGTACCTCCGGCGCAGATACCGTTCATTCTCTGTTCGACATTGCCATCCTCGAAGTAGATGATCTTGGCGTCCTCACCACCAAGCTCGATTGCTACGTCAGTTTTGGGAGCAATGGCCTTAAGGGAAGTTGATACAGCAACAACCTCCTGTACAAAGGGAATCTCTAAGTGCTTGGCAAGTGTAAGGCCGCCTGATCCGGTAATAACAGGGTGAAGTGTTATGTTACCGCAATTTTCCCGGGCTTCTAACAAAAGGTCTCTTAAAGTTTCCTGAATGTTTGCAAAATGTCTTTTATAATCGGAGAATACAATATTGTCTGTATTGTCCAAAAGAGCAATCTTAACGGTAGTTGAACCGATATCAATACCTAATGTGTAATCCTTGGAAATCATAGTATACCTCTTTTTCTTCTTATTATATGTTGCAGAAGACAAACACTATGATTATAATGCACTAGTGGCTAAAAATCAACGAAAACAAATTGTGCAAAATATGATAATATAGATTATGCGAATAAAGAAGGAAAGAGGTCTTTTATATGAATAGATTCTTAAGTGAGATGGAAAGAAAATTTGGAAGGTATGCAATAAACAACCTTACACTCTATATAATCGTCCTTTATGTCATAGGTTATGTCATCAAATTATTACCAAACGGATCTTTGATACAGAGTTATTTAACACTTAATCCATACCTTATCCTCCACGGACAGGTCTGGAGACTGGTATCCTGGGTGCTTCTTCCGCCAACTGCCCTTAGCATCTGGCTTCTCATCACATTGTACCTGTACTACTTCATAGGAACTACCATGGAGAGAACAGTCGGGGCATTTAGATATAATGTCTTTATTTTCGGCGGAATGATCCTTATGATACTGGCTGCATTTGTTTCTTATGCATGGGTTTGCTTTAAATTCGGGCCCAGAGGAGAAGAGGCAATTGCAAGCATGATGATGTATTACTCAGGTGTATTTAGCACCTACTATGTTCAGGAAATGGTATTTTTATCATTTGCCATCAGCTATCCTGAGATACAGCTTCTTCTAATGTTCATCATCCCCGTTAAGGTTAAGTATCTTGGAATCCTTTACGCTGCATACATGGGATTTGAGGCAATCTTCAGCGGAATTATAGGCGGAGATATACCGATCTTGATTGCAATTCTGTTCCAGTTTATTAACCTTGGACTGTTCTACATTTCGACAGGAAGGGCTCATCACTTTCGCCCGAGTGAGAATCGCAGAAGGGCTCAGTTCCAGCAGAGTGTGAAAATGGCGCCAAAGGGAATTACAAGGCATAAATGTGCAGTTTGCGGAAGAAGCGAAACGGACGATCCGAATCTTGAGTTCAGATTTTGCTCAAAATGCAACGGCAACTACGAGTATTGCCAGGATCATCTCTTTACACATCAGCATATTAAATAACATATTTTTAGGAGCATTATGGGAAACATAGATAATAAGGAAAAAGAATTTGCGGAGACCCTGAAGTACGTAACAAGACTTGCCAGGGAGAATAAGAATGTAATTTCAAAAGAACAGGTGGATGACGCCTTTTCTGAACTGGACCTCGATGAGAAGCAGCTTCAGATGGTGTATGAATATCTGAATCAGCACAATATAGGCATCGATGAGGCTATCGATACTTCCGATAACCTCACAACTGAGGAAAACAACTACCTCCAGGACTACCTTGAGAGTCTTGAAGGTCTTGATAAATTATCTGACGGTGAGAAGGAAGCTGCAGCAATGGCCGCCATAGCCGGTGACAAGAATGCCCAGGACAAACTTATCGAGAACTATCTTCCCCTTGTCGTTGATGTAGCCAGAATGTACGCAGAGCAGGGAGTTTTTCTCGAGGACCTCATCGGAGAGGGCAATGTGGCACTGACAAAGGGCGTGACCATGCTTGATGCAGTCGGCGAACCTTCAGAGGTTGAGAGCTTTTTATACAAGCTCATGCTGGATGCCATGGAGAAGATAATAGAAGAAAACCTGGCAGAAGATACCGGAATGCAGAAGGTCCTTAACCTGGTAAACGAAGTCAATGATAAGGCAAAAGAGCTTTCGGAAGACCTTAGACGCAAAGTGACCGTTGAGGAGCTGATGGAAGAGACCGGATGGGATGAAGAGAAGATCCGCGACGCAATAAAGTTCAGCGGCGATAATATTGAAGACATTGATACAGGCAAGAATGAGAAGGCATGAATAACATAGTTAACGAAGACGATTTTAAGTATTATATGCAGGATATAGAAAGATACTATTTCGGAGCAAGGTACAACTATCAGGAACTCCTTGATAATGAAATGGTACCTTTCAAATTCAAGACCATCATAACCAAGTACCTTAAGGATGATGTTGATTATGACACAACTCTTGAGTCACATCTATATTATCTGACCAAAGAGGGTTTTGATTATAAGATTTATAAGCAGCTGAAGGGAAGAATAAGAGTATCCCAGTACAAGAATCCTGACAAGAAGGAAAAGGGATTTAAGGAAAAGATATATACCTGCGAGCAGCTATCTTCAATTGAACCTGAAGAAAAAGAGAGACTTGGCATGATAGTGAGAGAACTTATCATTTCAAAGCTTGCACTTTTTGCTTTTTCTGTTTGAACTAAAAATAAGCACAAAAAAATCACCCGGAATAATCCGAGTGATTTATTTTTGCGATTAAGCTCTTTCAACTTTGTTGGATCTAAGGCAGCTTGAACATACATTCATTCTCTTAGTAGCTCCGTTAACCTTAACTGCTACGTGCTGAACGTTTGACTTCCAAACTCTGTTAGATCTTCTATGAGAATGGCTTACGTTGTTTCCGAAATGAACGCCCTTGCCACAAATTTCACATTTAGCCATTTTGACACCTCCTTATAAGCCATGTAAAAGTTCATATAGCAAATTTCTGCGGAAATTTCCGCAACATTGATATATTAGCAAACATTCAAAAAGATTGCAAGCAAAATATGAAAAATTTATAGTTTATTTTTTTTCAAAGTACGTTATAATAGAACATGTATGCGAATTTGAAGGTTACGCATTAAGGAGGATAAATAATGAAGGCTTCAGTGGTTAACACTCACATGGGAAATATTTCTATTGATAATGAAGTTATTGCCCAGTATGCTGGTGCGGTTGCAATGGAGTGCTTTGGAATCGTAGGAATGGCTAACGTAAACGTCAAGGACGGTCTTGTTAGTCTTTTAAAGCTTGATTCCATGACAAGGGGTATCAACGTTACCCTTGACCAGAACAACAAACTAAAGCTTGATTTTCATGTTATTGTAGCATACGGCGTTAGTATTTCTGCTGTATCAGAAAATCTTATTGACACTGTTAAATATAAAGTAGAAGAGTTTACGGGGCTTGAAATCGAAAAGATAAATATCTATGTCGAAGGCGTCCGTGTCATTGATTAAGTCGATTTTAAGTTCAGGAGGATTTTGTTTTGAGTAATAATTCTATTGACGCTAAGATGCTGTCAAAGATGTTTCTTAGCGGAGCCAAGAACCTTGATGCAAAGAAAGAATGGATAAACGAACTGAATGTTTTCCCTGTACCCGACGGTGATACAGGAACAAACATGACTATGACCATCATGTCTGCAGCCAAAGAGGTTCAGAGTCTTGGTGATACAACAGATCTTGGAGCAATCTGTAAGGCTATTTCTTCAGGGTCACTCAGAGGTGCAAGAGGTAACTCAGGTGTTATCTTGTCACAGCTTCTTCGAGGCTTTACCAAGGTTGTTAAGCAGCATGACGTGATCACAGTAAATGTCCTTTCAGAGTCTTTTGAGAAGGCTGTTGAGACAGCATATAAGGCTGTCATGAAGCCCAAGGAAGGAACAATCCTTACCGTTGCCAAGGGAGCAAGTGAGAAGGCTCACGAGCTTGCAATGGAAGGCTGTGACGATATAGAGACCTTCTGCGATGAAGTTATCAAATACGCTGAGGAAGTTCTGTCAAAGACTCCCGATATGCTTCCTGTTCTTAAACAGGCAGGTGTTGTAGATTCAGGCGGACAGGGACTTGTTCAGGTACTTAAGGGCGCACGTGACGGTTTCCTTGGAAAAGAGATCGACCTCTCTATCAGCGAGGATGCAGGAACTCCCGGTGCCAAGGCTGTTCCCGGATCAGAGACTACCAAGGAAGACATCAAGTTTGGCTATTGCACAGAGTTTATCGTACTCCTTAATAAGCCTCTTAACGTTAAGCAGGAAATAGATTTCAAGGGATTCCTTGAGTCAATCGGTGACAGCATTGTTATGGTTGCCGATGATGAGATATGTAAGGTCCATGTTCACAGTAATGATCCCGGCCTTGCAATCCAGAGAGCTCTTATGTACGGACAGCTCTCAAATATGAAGATTGATAACATGTGGATGGAGCACAGAGAGAAGCTCTTCCATGAGAATCAGGACGGATCATGGTCAGAGATCCAGACTGAGATAAACGGAGCTGCAGAGCTAACACCTACCTACAGTGCCGGAGATGATATTCCTCTCGGAGACAAGGTTGAGATGACACCTGAGCCGGAAGAGGATCTCGGACCTCGTAAGGATGTTGGTTTTGTAACTGTTTGTGCCGGATCAGGACTTGCAGAGATTTTTAAAGGCCTCGGTGTTGATTATGTAATCGAGGGCGGACAGACTATGAACCCTTCAACTGCAGATATTCTCGATGCAGTTGCCAAGGTCAATGCAGATACAGTTGTAGTTCTTCCTAACAATAAGAACATCATTCTCGCAGCTAATCAGGCAGCTATCATGTCAGAGGACGGAGATGACAACAAGAAGATCGTTGTTGTTCCAAGTAAGACAGTTCCTCAGGGAATCACAGCTATCATCAACTATGTACCTGATGTTGCAATCGATGATAACATTGCAGCCATGACAGAATCTCTTTCAACAGTTAAGACAGGAGAGGTTACCTACGCTGTAAGAGATACAGTTATTGATGATGTTACTATCAAGCAGGGCGATTACATGGGAATCGGTGACAAGGGAATCCTTGATGTAGGTTCCGATATCGCAGATGTAACCTTCGGAATGCTTGAGAAAATGATGAGTGATGAGCTTGAGCTTATCAGTGTATATTACGGAGACGAAGTAGAGGAAAAGGACGCAGAAGCGCTCAGAGACAGAATAAAGACCCAGTATCCACAGTGTGATGTGGAGCTTCAGTTTGGTGGTCAGCCGATCTACTACTATGTTGTTTCCGCTGAGTAAAGCTTTTAAAGCCGGGCTTAACAGTCCGGCTTTTTTTGTCCGTTAGACTATGGGGGTAAAGCTTTGGGGAGAAGTGAATTACAGGAAAATATAATCGAGCTTAAGGGAATAGGTGAAAAGACCGGCAAACTCTTTAACAAGATAGGCGTAGTGACCCTGGGAGACCTTCTTTATTACTTTCCAAGGGGGTACGACCTTTTCGATGCGCCCAAAAGAGCTTGCGACCTTAAGGAAAATATAATCTGTGCCTGTAAACTGACCATTATCGGTTCTGTAACAAGGCGTCATGTAAGGAATCTGTCTATTGTTGCTTTTGAAGCTGCAGACGAGACAGGAAGGGTCAAAATGACTTTCTTTAATGCGCCTTATCTTGTTAATTCCATTAAGTCCGGAAGTACATATATATTCAGAGGAGTGGTTCGCAAAAAGGGAAATTTCTTTTCCATGGATCACCCTAAGATGTATAAGGTTGAGGAGTATGCGCCTCTTATTGGAAGCCTTCAGCCCAGATATCCTCTTACAAAGGGGCTCTCCAACAATACCGTTATGAAAGCTGTAGAAAAGGCTTTTATAAATGTTGGAAGGATCGAGGAGTTTATGCCTGAGGAAATCTGTGACAGGCTTGATCTTATTGGATTTTCCGAAGCGCTTCATTCCATACATTTTCCAAAGAACGCTGAGGATCTGGAAAATGCCAGAAGGCGACTTGCTTATAACGAATTTCTTGTATTTGTGCTAAAGCTGCGCCTTCTTAAGCAGAATTCCGAAGAGATAAGAAACAATTATCCAATGATCGAGGTGGCAGATACCACAAGGCTGATCGAACAGCTTCCCTATAAGCTTACGGGAGCACAGCTGCGTGCCTGGGATGACATAAAAAGAGATCTTGGCGGCGGTTTTGTAATGAACCGTCTTATACAGGGAGATGTTGGCTCGGGAAAAACGGTTCTGGCTCTTCTTGCGCTTATCACAACAGCTGCCAACGGCTATCAGGGTGCTCTGATGGCGCCTACTGAAGTCTTGGCTGCGCAGCACTATGAAAGCTTTAAAACTCTAATAAAGAAATACAATATTACAAGCCTTAAGATAGCTCTTTTAACAGGGGCGTTATCTGCCAAGGATAAAAAAGAAGTACAGAGGCAGATCGCAGAAGGTGAAGTCAACTGCATAATCGGTACAAATGCGCTTATTCAGGAAAAAGTAACTTATAAGAATCTGGCACTTGTTATAACCGACGAGCAGCACAGATTCGGTGTAAGGCAGAGGGGAACCTTTGCTGAAAAGGGCGAAAAGACCCATGTACTTGCGATGAGTGCGACGCCGATTCCAAGAACTCTTGCGATTATCCTCTATGGAGATCTGTCAATATCAGTTGTGGACGAGCTTCCCGGAGGAAGAAAGCCAATCAAGAACTGTGTTGTCGGAACGAATTACAGACCGACGGCTTATAAGTTCATTGCAGATCAGGTTGCCGGAGGTAGTCAGGTCTATGTTATATGCCCAATGATTGAAGAGGGAGAACTGGACGGAGTTGAAAATGTTGTGAGCTATACTCAGATGCTCAGAGCTACGCTTCCGGAGTCTGTAAATGTCGAAATGCTTCATGGAAAGATGAAGCCTGCGCAGAAGGATGCGATAATGGAAGCCTTTGCAAGAAAAGACATAGATGTACTGGTTTCCACAACTGTAATCGAAGTTGGAATAAATGTTCCCAATGCTACAGTCATGATGATTGAAAATTCCGAGAGATTCGGCCTTTCACAGCTTCATCAGCTGAGGGGAAGAGTCGGAAGAGGTGATAAACAGTCCTACTGCATATTCATCAATTCATCCGATGATGAGGATGCGGCAAAGAGACTTGATATCATGAACAGATCCAATGACGGCTTTGTAATAGCAGAAGAAGATTTAAAGCAGAGAGGCCCGGGAGATCTCTTTGGTGTAAGGCAGTCGGGAGAGCTTTGCTTTAAGGTGGGAGACATTTATCATGACAGCGACCTGGTAAAAGAATCCGCCATGGATGCAGACAGAATTTTGTCAGAGGATCCTGAAATGAACCTTCCACAACATACAGTACTTAAGGAGCTTATAAGCACAAAATCTGCAAATTTTGTTGACTTTACCACTTTATAAAAGTAAGATATTTTTAGTAAATAAGGTAGAAAATAGGAGGAGTGTTGGCATTTGCCAGCCAATTGTATGTCTAAGATAGCGATCATTACCGACAGTAACAGTGGTATCACCCAAAAAGAAGCTGAACGACTCGGCATTTTTGTTGTGCCTATGCCATTTATGATAAACGGTGAAGACTTCTTTGAGGATATTAACCTGACTCAGGATCAGTTCTACGAGAAGCTGGCTGAAGATGCCAGTGTGTCAACATCACAGCCGGCACCGGAATCTCTTTTAACTCTTTGGGACAAGGTGCTTAAAGATTACGATCAGATCATTTATATCCCAATGAGCAGTGGATTGTCAGGATCATGTCAGAGCGCATATATGCTTGCTCAGGAGGAGTACGAGGGCAAGGTATTTGTTATCGACAATCAGAGAATCTCAGTTACACAGAGACAGTCGGCGCTCGATGCCAAGGCTATGGCAGATGCGGGATATACAGCAGAACAGATCAAGGACAAGCTCCTTGAGATGGCACTTGATGCAAGTATCTATATTATGCTTGATACGCTCCATTATCTTAAAAAGGGCGGAAGAATAACTCCGGCTGCAGCAGCTCTTGGTACACTTCTTCGTCTTAAGCCCGTTCTTCAGATCCAGGGTGAGAAGCTTGATGCTTTTGCCAAGGCAAGGACCACAGCTCAGGGCAAGAGCATTATGATAAATGCCATTAAGGCAGATATTGAGAACAGATTCGGTGGAATGGAAGCCGGTGATTTCCTTATTGCCGGTGCATACACCAACAACCTGGAAATTGCACAGGAATGGAAAAAGGAGGTTGAAGCTGCCTTCCCGGGACATGAGATGCACATGGATCCGCTTTCACTTTCGGTAGGATGCCATATAGGACCCGGAGCTCTTGCTGTTACAGTAACGAGAAAGCTTCACTTATGAAAAAAGTTTTTTTGAAATAAAAGGGGTTATATTTAATGACTATGCAAGATTATGGAGCTTCCAGTATTACAGTCCTTGAGGGACTTGAGGCGGTGCGTAAGCGCCCCGGAATGTATATCGGAAGCGTTACAACCAGGGGACTTAATCATCTTGTATATGAGATCGTCGACAATGCTGTCGATGAGCATCTGGCAGGGTATTGTTCCAGGATAACAGTCACTTTGGAGGCTGATGGAAGTGCAACTGTTGAGGATAACGGTCGAGGAATTCCTGTCGGTATGCATGCCAAGGGCTTTACTGCCGAGCGTGTGGTTCTTACAATGCTCCACGCGGGAGGTAAGTTCGATAATAATTCTTATAAGACCAGCGGAGGCTTACATGGTGTAGGTTCCTCCGTTGTTAATGCGCTTTCAACATGGCTGAAGGTAAGGATCAAGAGAGAGGGCTATATCTATGAGGATGCCTACGAGAGAGGTATTCCTACTGTCAAATTGGATAACGGCCTTTTGACACCGCTTGGAACAACCAAGGAAACCGGTACTACCATCAGCTTTCTTCCGGATGACACCATTTTTGAAAAGACAAGGTTCAGAGAGGATGATATCAAGTCAAGGCTACACGAGACTGCATATCTGAACCCTGAGCTCACAATAGTTTTCGTTGACAAAAGGCCCGGTGTGGAAGAGTACATTGAGTTCCACGAGCCAGACGGAATAACAGGCTTTGTTCAGGACATGAACAAGTCCAAGGAAGCTGTTTGCGACGTTATCTCTTTTAGCGGAGAGAGCGATGGCGTAGAGGTTGAGGTAGCTTTCCAGTATGTAAATGAGTTCCATGAGGAAGTTCTGGGATTTTGTAACAACATCTACAACGCAGAAGGCGGTACTCACTTAACCGGCTTTAAGACCATGTTCACAAACATTATCAACCAGTATGCAAGAGAACTTGGTATTTTAAAGGATAAAGACGTAAACTTTACCGGAACCGATGTAAGAAACGGAATGACCGCTGTTGTTTCGATCAAGCATCCGGATCCAAGATTCGAGGGTCAGACCAAGACCAAGCTTGATAACCAGGACGCAGCCAAGGTTGTATCCAAGGTTACAAACGACGAAGTTACAAGATTCTTTGACAGAAATATTGAGATCCTTAAGTCGATCATCGGCTGTGCCGAGAAGGCTGCCAAGATCAGAAAGACTGAGGAAAAAGCCAAGACCAACATGCTTACCAAGCAGAAGTATTCCTTCGATTCCAACGGTAAGCTTGCAAACTGCATCAGCAAGGATGCTGCAAAGTGTGAGATCTTCATCGTAGAGGGAGATTCCGCCGGTGGATCTGCCAAGATGGCAAGAGACAGGAACTATCAGGCAATTCTTCCTATCAGAGGTAAGATCCTCAACGTTGAGAAGGCAAGTATCGACAAGGTTCTTGCAAACGCAGAGATAAAGACCATGATCAACTCCTTTGGCTGCGGATTTTCCGAAGGCTACGGCAATGACTTTGACATAAACAAGCTTCGCTATGACAAGATCATCATCATGGCCGATGCCGACGTAGACGGTGAGCATATTTCAACGCTTTTGCTTACGCTTTTCTACAGATTCATGCCGGAGCTTATTTATCAGGGACACGTTTATCTCGCAATGCCGCCTCTTTACAAGGCACTTCCTGCAAAAGGCAAGGAAGAGTACCTCTATGATGATGTAGCTCTTGCAAAGTACAGAAATGCTCATAAGGGTAAGAGCTTTACTCTTCAGAGATACAAAGGTCTCGGTGAGATGGACCCCGAGCAGCTTTGGGAGACTACACTCGATCCTGAGAGAAGGCTTCTTAAGCTGGTAGAAATTGAGGATGCCAAGATGGCATCACAGATGACGGAACTTCTTATGGGTGTAGATGTTCCGCCCAGAAGAGAATTTATTCACATGCATGCTACTGATGCTGAGTTGGATATTTAAGGATGGTTATAAATGGAAGATCGAATTATCAGAACTGAATATTCCGAGATCATGCAGAAGTCCTTTATCGACTACGCCATGAGCGTAATCGTGGCTCGTGCACTTCCGGATATCAGAGACGGACTTAAGCCGGTTCAGAGAAGAACTCTTTACGACATGTATGAACTCGGCATCAGATATGACAAGCCTTACAGAAAGAGCGCGAGAATAGTCGGCGATACCATGGGTAAATATCACCCTCATGGCGACAGCTCTATCTATGACTGTCTTGTTGTAATGACCCAGGACTTTAAAAAGGCTATTCCTCTTGTTGACGGCCACGGAAACTTCGGAAATATCGAAGGCGACGGCGCTGCTGCCATGCGTTATACCGAGGCGCGTCTTTCAAAGGTAACTCAGGAGAATTTCCTTGAGGATTTAAACTTAAACGTAGTTGATTTCCTCCCGAACTTTGATGAGACAGAAAAAGAGCCGTCGGTTCTCCCTGTTAAGATCCCCAACTTCCTCATAAACGGAAGCGAAGGTATCGCAGTAGGTATGGCAACCAGTACACCTCCTCACAATCTTGCTGAGGTAATTGATGCACAGATCGCCTACATTCAGAATGACTCTCTTACAACAAAAGACCTGATGAAGTACATCAAGGGACCTGACTTCCCTACAGGCGGAGTTGTTATCAACAAGGACGAGCTTTTAGAGATTTACGAGACCGGTATCGGTAAGATCAGGATCAGAGGTAAGGTCGAAACCGAAAAGGGCAAGAATGGTCACATAAATCTGATCATTACAGAGATTCCTTATACCATGATCGGAGCCGGCATCGGCAAGTTTATGGCTGATGTTGCCGAGCTTGCTGAGAAGAAGATCACCAATGACATTGTTGATATTTCAAACCAGTCCTCCAAGGAAGGAATCAGAATTGTAATAGAGCTCAAGAAGGACACTGACGTAGAGAACTTTACAAATCTCCTTTACAAGAAAACCAAGCTTGAGGATACCTTTGGTGTTAACATGCTGGCCATTGATAACGGACGCCCTGAGACCATGTCTTTAAAAGAGATCATGAGAGCCTGTGCGGACTTCCAGTTTGAGATCGCCACAAGAAAGTATCAGACACTTCTTAAAAAAGAGCAGGACAAGAAAGAAATCCAGGAAGGTCTTATCAAGGCCTGCAATGTGATCGACCTTGTGATTGAGATCCTCAGAGGCTCCAAAGACAGAGCAATGGCTAAGGACTGCCTGGTAAACGGAAACACAGAAGGCATAAACTTTAAGTCCAGAGAGTCCAAGGCAATGGCTGCTCAGCTTCTTTTCTCAGAAGCTCAGGCAGATGCTATTTTGGAGATGAGACTCTACAAACTCATTGGTCTTGAACTTGATGCTCTTATCAAGGAACATGAGCAGACAGTAGCCAATATCTACAAATACGAGGATATTCTTGAGAGCCATGAGTCCATGTCAATGGTCATCCAGAATGAGCTCACCAAGATAAAGAAAGAATATCAAAGATCCAGAAGAACTGTAATCGACAACAGAGAGAATGCAGTTTACGAAGAAAAGCCCGTTGAAGAGATCGATGTTGCATTTATCATGGACAGATTCGGTTATGCCAAGACCATCGATGCTTCAACCTATGAGAAGAATAAAGAGACTATCCAGGCCGAGTTTAAGTTCTCATTTATCATGAAGAACACCGGCAAGATATGTTTCTTTACCAATACCGGTAATCTCCATACTGTAAAAGCTATGGATCTTCCTCAGGGCAAGATGAGAGACAAGGGTATTCCTATCGACAATGTCAGTAACTTTGACACTTCAAAAGAGACAATTGTCATGGCTTCAAGTCAGTCAGACCTTAATCTCTACAGGCTCCTGTTTACAACCAAGATGTCCATGATGAAGGTTGTTGACGGCGGAGAGTTTGATGTTTCAAAGAGAACTGTTGCTGCCACCAAGCTCCTTGATGGAGATGAAGTTGTAAGTGTAGAGGTTATTAAGACCCAGAAGACCGTTGTGCTCAGAACAAACGATGGATACTTCCTCAGATTCCTCATTGAGACAGTACCTGAGAAAAAGAAGATAGCAGTCGGCGTAAGAGGTATGAGGCTTACAAAGAATGACTACATCCGAGATGTCTTTTTCCTTAATGACATGGAAGAAAAGAGCATTGAACACAATGGCAAGGAGCTTCATTTAGGACACCTTAAGATAACCAGCAGAGATACAAAGGGAACAAAGGTAAGACTATGAGAGTAATTGCAGGATCTGCCAGGAGACTTAGACTTGTAACTCCTGAAGGAAATGATACAAGGCCGACACAGGACCGTATTAAGGAAACCCTGTTTAATATGATCCAGAACCAGGTTCCGGGTGCTGTGTTTGTGGATCTGTTCGCAGGAAGCGGCGGAATCGGAATAGAGGCACTCTCAAGAGGTGCAAACAAGGCTTACTTTGTTGAGAATGCCACAAATGCTTACAAGTGCATCATGCAAAACCTTAAGACCACTCATTTTGAGGAAGACGCTGTGGTCCTTAAGCAGGATGTTGTTCTGGCACTTCGCGGCATTAAGGAAAGTGAAGTTGATATAATCTTTATAGATCCTCCTTATCACGGAGAACTCTATGAGAGAACACTTTCCCAGCTCTCTCAGATGAGCTATGTTACAGAGAATACTATGATAATTGTCGAGAGCGACAAGGATTACGATTTCTCTTTTGCGCAGGATTATGGATTTGAAGTTCGCAAGGAGAAAGAGTACAAGAGCAACAAACATGTTTTCCTGTACAGAAAGGGCAACTGATTATGAAGACAGCTGTATATCCGGGAAGTTTTGATCCGGTAACACTTGGACACCTGGACATTATAAAGCGCGCATCAAGCATGTTTGATGAGCTGATCGTAGCTGTAATGTGCAATTCATCTAAAACTCCATTGTTTACCCTTGATGAACGTGTTAAAATGTTAAAAGAATCTGTGAAGGACCTGCCAAATGTGCGAATTGAGTCTTTTGGCGGACTTCTTATTGATTATTGCAAGGAGAATCAGATCCATATCATTATCAGAGGGTTACGTGCCATAACTGATTTTGAATATGAGCTTCAGATTGCACAGATCAACAGAGAGTTATCACATCATGAGGTGGATACCGTATTCCTTACAACCAGCCTTAAGTATTCATACCTTAGCAGCTCGGCTGTAAAAGAGATCGCAAGTTATAATGGGGATATTACAACCTGCGTTCCGGATTTTATAGCCAATGAGCTATACCAGAAATACGGATTCAAATAAATTCGGGGGTACATATCATGACCAGCAGAATAGAACAGCTTATTGACGAGATCGAGACATATATAGATAATTGCAAACCACAGCCTTTGTCTCAGACCAAGATCATTGTCAACAAAGAAGAGATTGACGAGCTTCTAAGAGAGCTTCGCAGCAAGACACCTGAGGAGATCAAGAGATATCAGAAGATCATCAGCAACAAGGAAGCAATTTTAAATGACGCGCGCAAGAAGGCTCAGGAGCTCATTGACGAAGCAACTGCTCACACCAATGAACTTATCAACGAGCATGAGATCATGCAGCAGGCGTACGCTCAGGCCAATGAAGTAATCTCACAGGCTGCTGCCCAGGCCAAGGACATCCTTGACAAGGCAACAATCGAGGCCAACGAGATGAAGGCAGCTGCTGTACAGTACACAGATCAGCTTCTTGAGAATGTCGATTCCATCATAAATCAGTCAATTGATGCAACCAGCAAGAATAATGACGAGATCATCGAGTCAGTTAAGCAGAACAGCATCAATATTGTAAAAGAGGTAACTCAGAGCAATGACAGCATTCTCTCTGCACTTACTCAGTACAGTGAGATCATCAAGTCTAACAGAGCGGATCTTCGTCCACCTGTAGGCGGTGCTTCTGCAGGAACCGGCTCAGTTGTTACAACTGAAGATCAAGGCGCAGCTTTGGATGATGGAAATTTAAATCTTGATATGCTTAACTAAGTGGCGATTAATAAGAGCTGTCGCATTATTGCGACAGCTTTTTATCTTTAACAGGAGTTTGGGGGATATTATGAAAAAGCTTATTTCGTATGTATTTACTTGTGTTATGGTATTCACTGCTATATTTGGAGCTGCTTCGATCGATACAAATGCTGCACCCGGGAATGTGGTGGTTGTGATCGATCCGGGTCATGGCGGAGAAGGAGACAGAAACCTTGGTGCCCAGTATAACGGCCTTTCTGAGAAAGCTCTTACGCTTCAGGTTGCAAATGCGGTTAAGGCTGAACTTGAGAAATTTGACGGCGTTACCGTATATACCACAAGAACCACGGATACAGCCATTTCACTGGAAGAGAGAGCAGCATATGCAAAGAGTGTCGGAGCAGATTTCGTATACAGTATTCACTTCAACGCTTCAAGCGATCATGCTTTTTACGGTTCTGAAATTTGGACATCTACCTTTGGTAATTACTATGTAGCAGGTGCTAACTTTGGCAACATTCTTCAGTCAGAATGGAGCGGACTTGGTCTTTATCAAAAGGGTGTCAAGACAAGGGTTGGCTCTTCAGGTAAGGACTACTACGGAATCATCAGAGCCTGCGTTGCAAAGAATATACCTTGCGTTATCATGGAGCATGCATACCTTGATCATGGCGTGGATGTATCAAAGATAAAGACTGCTGACTTTATTGGCAAACTTGCTGCAGCTGATGCAACAGCAATTGCCAAATACTTTAAGCTTAAATCAAGCACCACAGGAGCTGATTATTCAGGCTTTAAATACACTTCTGTTAAGAAGCCCGGAAGAGTTCTTTATCAGGATGAAACAGGACCTGAGAAGTGCGAGATAATAGTTCTTGCTTATGACCTTGCCAGCGGGAACGTGCTTGTTGAAATGACTACCAAAGACAGCCAAAGTCCTGTCATCTACTTTACATACAGCTATGATGGCGGTAAGACCTTTAATACATTGCAGATGTGGGACAGAAGTAAGGCAACACAGTCCTTTAATGTTAAGGTTCCAAGCGGAACTGTAAATCCAACAATAATCTGTGCTGCTTATAACAACTATGAAAAGGGTACTTTAAGCAATCCTGTTCAGATAGCAGCTACCTTCAATTATTAAGGAAAAAGACATTGAGACTTGATAGATTTCTTTCGGAACAAAATATTGGTACCAGAAAGCAGATAAAAGAATATGTAAAAAACGGAAGATGCTCTGTAAACGGAACGTCTGCGTCTAAGGCCGATATGCATATCGATGAGAACAGCGATGAGATAGCTTTTGACGGAATAGTCCTTGGTTACAGCAAGTATCATTACTATTTGCTAAATAAACCCGTAGGTGTTGTGAGCGCCACAAGAGACGGCAGGAACGAAACGGTGCTTGATCTTTTATCCGGGGAAAATGTAAAAGGTCTTTCTCCCTGCGGAAGGCTTGATATTGACACAGAAGGGCTGCTTCTTATAACAGATGACGGAGATCTGATCCACAGACTCCTTTCGCCTAAAAAACACGTGGATAAGGTCTATGAAGTGCATATCAGACAAGCTCTTTTACCGGCTGATATAGAAAGGCTTGAAAAGGGCGTAAATATAGGAGATAAGAAGGATGATGGAAGCATAGATTACACGCTTCCTGCAAAGGTTGAACTCTGCGATGACAAGGATGAAGATGGATACCCTGTTATTTTCCTTACCATTCATGAAGGACGTTTCCATCAGGTCAAGAGAATGCTTGAAGCTGTGGGAAATGAAGTTATGTTCCTTCGCAGGATTTCCATGGGAAGCCTTGTGCTTGATGGTGAACTTGGCGTCGGAGAGTACAGAGCTCTTACTGAAGACGAAATAAACGAATTAAAGAAATAGGAAGATTTATGAAAGATATAAAGCTAAATGATTATGAAGCAGTGATCTTTGATCTTGACGGATCACTTGTTGATTCCATGTGGATGTGGAAGGCTATAGATATTGAGTATTTGGCAGGGCATGGAATAGAGGCTCCAAGCACTCTCCAGAAGGATATAGGTGGAAGAAGCTTTGTTGAGACTGCCGTTTACTTCAAGGAGAGGTTTAACCTTGAGGATTCGATTGAAAAGATCGGTGATGACTGGAATAAAATGGCATGGGATAAATACACAAGCGAAGTACCTCTAAAGGAAGGTGTATCAGACCTCCTTGATAAATGCGCAGAAGACGGTATTAAGCTTGGCATTGCCTCCAGCAATTCAACAGAGCTGATAAAGCAGGTTCTGTCTTCCCATGGGATAATGGATAAATTCCAGAGTATCAAGTCGGGAACTCAGGTAGTAAAGGGTAAACCTGCACCTGACATTTATCTTACGGTTGCGGATGAACTTGGAGCAGAGCCGTCAAAGTGTCTTGTTTTTGAAGATCTTGTGGATGGCATCAAGGCCGCCAAGAATGCCGGAATGACTGTTGTTGCAGTAAGTGATGATTATTCAAGACACAGTGATGATCTCAAGAAAGAACTGGCAGATGACTATATTGAAGATTTTTGGGGATTTACAGAAAGATGAAGAAGTATAAAGGCGATTTTGGATATATAGAATACAGGAAAAAGGTAACGATAATAAGAACGGTTGTATGCCTTGCTATTACGCTTGCAATATTTGTAATTGGGCTTGCGATAAACGGAACGCAGAAAAATGTCTTTTCCATAATTGCAGCGCTTGGCTGCCTTCCGACAGGCTGGAGTGCAGTAAACATGATAATGTTCATCAGGGCAAAGGGCTGCAGTGAAAGCGATCATAGCCAGATTGAGGGACATAAAGGCGATCTGCTTGTTTACTATGATCTAGTCATCACCAGTTATGACAAAAATTACAATGTGGCAGCTTCTACAGTTCTTGATAAAAACATCTGCTGTTACTGTTCGGATAATTCGGTGGATTGCGAAGATATAGAGAAGCACATTAAAAAGATGATGGCTCAGAGCGGATACTCAAGCTACAGCATCAAAGTCTTTAATAAGCTTGATGCTTTCCTTGGAAGGCTAGACCAGCTTGAGAAGCTGCGTGCCGAGAAGAACATAGATCCTCAGGCAATCGAGGATGCATGGGTTCCCGGAACAACCCAGACACCGGCGGGAATTCTTTTATCAATATCTTTGTAGGCGGTTAAATGAAAGAGATCATAGTTGGCGAAAACGAACAGGATAAGCGCTTTGACAGATTCCTTAAGGGCTATTTAAAAGAGGCTTCAAGCGGCTTTATTTACAAGATGCTTCGCAAGAAGAACATTACCCTTAATGACAAAAAGTCAGACGGAATGGAAAAGCTTAAAAAAGGAGATGTAATAAAGATCTTCTTTACTGATGATACCCTGAACAAGTTTCGAGGAAATGAGACAGGTTCTGATAAAGAGTGCCCTGAACTTTTATCCTATAAAAAGATTGGTGATCTTAACGTTATTTACGAGGATGACAATATTGTTCTTGTAGATAAGCCTGCAGGAGTTCTTTCACAGAAATCGCAAAAAGACGATGACAGTTTAAATGAGTGGCTTATCGGATATCTATTAAATAAGGGTGATATAACGGCAAAGAGCCTTGATACCTACAGGCCTTCTATATGCAACAGACTCGACAGAAACACCAGCGGAATTGTAATCTGTGCCAAATCACTTGTGGGCGCACGTAAGATGAACGAGCTTATCAAGGACAGAAGCGTTGGGAAGTTCTACCGAACAATTGTAAAGGGCAGGATCGATGCAGACTTTTCGCTAAAAGGTTTTTTGTCCAAGGATGAAAAGAAAAACAAGGTTGTAATTCTTGATAAGGATCCGCATGACCCGGCATATTCTTATGTTGAAACCGAGTTTCGTGTTGTATCCTTTAACAGAGAAAAGGATATGACACTGCTGGAGGTTAAGCTGATAACAGGTAAACCTCATCAGATAAGGGCTCATTTAGCTGGCATAGGGCATCCTATTCTCGGAGATATAAAATACGGCGGAAAAGCTTATAAGGGACTTAACTTTCAGCTTCTCCACAGCTA
>JAGBMP010000119.1 GCA_017634825.1 Butyrivibrio sp. | reverse complement strand
CTGTAAAACTTGATATCAGGGTGGATTCAAACTGCAAGACAGTGCGTATTGATCCTGCCTTTGCATCATGCGTAGTGACTATCGTTGACGCTTCCTGGAATGGTACTTCCATTTCAGAGGGCGGAGCGGACATAGATATACACCCTGTCAATGGACAGTGGATATCAGATGATTCGTTTGTCTTTAACAGCGACGACCCTAACATTGAGTTTAAGCTTACAAGTAACAAACTCAGTATTCAGGAGAGGAATCATCTGAAGGTATCTCTTTTGACAACTCTGATCCCAAGGAATGCGGCAGATGCTATCGCAAACTCCATTCCTGAAGTGACAGTAGCTGAGCCAAAAGAGAATATCATTAAAAAGATCGGGAAAAAGATAATCAGTAAGCGTGAAGAGCTGTACTACAAAGATGACGAGGAGTAAGTAAAGGGGAATGCTTAAAGACCTGGCAAAGAGTGCTCTGATCAAAAGGAGTGTAACTAAATACAACAAAACAGTTAATGCTAAGTCTTCGGCCTATGACAAGTGGCAAAAAGCCATAGAAAAAGAGCCTGTTGTTAAAGCAGATGCGCCTGTTATCATGGAGACTTTGGAGACAGGAGAGGTTGTGCCTCACAAAAAGCCTGAGCCTAAAGTGAAGGTTATTGCCTATTCCAAGGTCTGGGAAGTCTCTGATATGAAGGGCGATGAGAATACCATCTACATTTTTGCAAGTAGTAGAGGAAAGCTTACAAAAAGGGCTCCAGAGGTCATTCAGCAGTACTTTATTGCTCATCCCGAGCACAATGTAGTTTATGGAGACGAGGATGAAATGGGAAGTGGTGGCAAGTACATCCATCCTTATTTCAAGCCTGACTGGTCTCCGGACTCTTATTTAAATGCTTTCTATATTGGCAGCTTTTTTGCCTGCCGTTCAGAAACCATGCATGCTGCAGCTACAGAATACGACAACGCAGTCAGGATGCTTGGTGGCGTTTCCAACAAAAAGAATTCACCGGAACAGGTTGGTCTTGAGGCATCTTTATTATCAGCGGATGTCCTCTTTTGCATGCTTGCGATCCATGAGAGAGCCTTTGCCAAAAGAACCGGAATGGAGCTTCCAATAGGTCATATAAGAGAGGTTTTATTCCACAGAAGCGCTGAGCAGGAGGTCTTTTACGGAAGATCATTTCATAATTCAAGGCATATGCTCTTAAAGCCTGCTACAGTCAGCATTATCATTCCGTCAAAGGACCATCCGGAGATTCTGCAGCAGTGTCTTAATTCCATTATTGAGACCACCGGTGATGAAAATATCAAATATGAGATCGTGATAATTGATAACGGTTCCTCCGCTGCAAACAGGGTTAAGTACGGCGTATACTGCAGCCGCGCGCCTAGAAAGAACGGACTTACCAATATCAATTACATTTATAAGCTTCAGGAGTTTAATTTCTCCGCTATGTGCAATCAGGGCGTGAGGAATTCAACAGGGGAGTATCTTCTTTTCCTCAATGATGATATTGAGGCTAAAAAAGAGGGCTGGCTTCGCGAGATGCTCTCCCAGGCCCAGCTTGGCCATGTGGGAGCAGTGGGCGCAAAGCTCATCTACCCGGATACGGACCTTATACAGCATGCCGGAATTGCCAATGTAAGGCGCGGTCCGGTGCACAAGCTTCAGAAGATGCACGATGGCAAGAACCATTATTTTGGCTACAACAGAGGCGTTCACAACAACATCGGAGTTACTGCGGCATGTCTTTTGATAAGCAGGAAAAAATATAATGACATCGGAGGTTTCCCTGAGGAGCTGAAGGTGGCCTTTAATGATGTGGATTTCTGTTACTCTGTGATAGAGGCTGGTTACTACAATGTCTGCTGTAACCATATTTACCTGTATCATCATGAGTCCCTGACAAGGGGAATTGATAATCTGGACCCTAAAAAGATGGAGAGACTTGGCCGTGAGGGAGATACCCTTATGAGGCGCCACTCTCACCTTTACAATTTCGACCCGTTTTATAGTCCCCATCTTACAGAGGATGAGACTATTTCAGCCATCATTCCCAAGGAGGATTACACTCCTGTTGAGGATATCCCTTACAGCCGTATCTCTGTCCATGAAAAGGGAATCAAGGGCGCAAGGGAGGATCAGTGCTTAAGGATTGGCTGCGAGTACAACGGTACTTTGGACAACTGGCTTTACGGTGTGACAGCTGAGGGAAATGATGAAGGCTATTATTTAAAGGGCTATAGCTTTGTTATCGGCTCTGATAATGCTATTTTCGACAAGCAGCTGCTGCTGCGCCTTGTGGAGAGACATGAGGATGGAGCGGGCCCTGCTGACAGGAAGGTTTATGGTGTGCCATTTTATACCTGGTACAGGCCTGATATCAGGATAAGGCTTCAGGATCAGGTCAATGTGGACCTGACAGGCTATAAGGTAAAAATAAGAAAAGGCGATCTTGAGCCCGGGTATTACCAGATAGGCATGCTTGCTGTTGATAAGACAAGCAGGTTAAAGCTTATAAACTGGGTGCCAAATATTCTCAATGTTAAAGAGTGATATGTTTTAGGAGTAGTAGATGAGCGAAATTGACTATAAGTCTGCATATGAAAAAGAAAAACTTAAAAGTGCAGAGCTTGCCAGCAGAATAGCTGAGCTTGAAGATAAGAATCAGGAGCTTCAGTTTAAGCTGGACAGGATCAAGAATAATCCTATATGGAAGGCTTCGACACCTGCGCGAAATACCATGCACTGGGTGATCAGACAAAGAGACCGTATCAGAAACCAGGGCTCTTTAAAGGGAGTTATTGCCAAGATAAAGTACAAGCAGATTGAGAAAAAGGCCATGACTCACTATGGAACAGAGAGCTTTCCAAGTGAGGAGACAAGGAGAGAACAGGAAAATACTAAGTTTGAATATGAACCTTTGATTTCAATCCTGGTTCCTTTGTACAACACTCCTGAGAAGTTTTTAAGAGACATGGTTGAGTCAGTTCTGGCTCAGACCTACTCTAATTGGCAGCTTTGTCTTGCTGATGGTTCTGATGCTGAACACATAGAACTTGTTTCAAGGATCGTTAAAGAGTATCAGGATAAAGACGGCAAGAACCGCATCAGCTACATGAAGCTTGAGAAAAATGAGGGTATTTCAGGAAATACCAATCACTGTCTTGAGCTGGCTGAAGGTGAATATATAGGTCTTTTTGACCATGACGATATTCTTCATCCTGAGGTACTTTACTGGTATGTAAAGGCAATCAATGAGGAAAAGGCAGATTATCTCTACTGTGATGAGACAACCTTTAAGGGCGATGACATCAACAAGATGATAACCATGCACTTTAAGCCTGATTATGCAATCGATAATTTAAGAGCTAATAACTATATTTGTCATTTCAGCGTATTTAAAAGAACTCTTTTGGACGGAACAGAGCTCTTTAGAACCAAGTTTGACGGAAGTCAGGACCATGACATGATCCTTCGCCTTACAGACAGGGCTGAGCACATCGTTCATATTCCAAAGCTTTTGTATTATTGGAGATCCCACGCAGGATCAGTTGCATCAGACATAAATGCCAAGCCTTATGCTATTGAGGCTGCAAAGGGCGCAGTTGCCGATCACTTAAGGCGACACGGCTATGACCATTTTAAGATCACAAGTACCAGAGCTTTTGAGACAATCTTTAAGATCTCTTACGAAGTTGTGGGAACACCAAAGATAAGCATTGTGATCCCTAACTGCGAACACGCTGAGGACCTTAAGAGATGTATTGATTCAATCTATGAGAAGTCAGTTTACGACAACTACGAGATAATTGTTGTTGAGAACGGCAGCAAGGGTTCAGAAATAAAGGGCTATTATGAAGAGCTTAAGAATGGCTCCTTAAAAGATATTGTGAAGGTTGTTGATTTCTACGAGAACGGACTTCACTTAAATGCAGACGGATCAAAGCCTGCATTTAACTATTCAGCAGTTGTAAACTACGGAGTTTCAAAGTCTACCGGTGAATACATAGTTCTTTTGAACAATGATACTCAGGTTATCACAGTCAACTGGATGGAAGAGCTCCTTATGTATGCCCAGAGAAGTGACGTTGGTGCGGTTGGGGCCAAGCTCTACTTCCCTGACAGAAAGATCCAGCACGCAGGCGTTGTATTAAAACTCGGTGCTCACAGAACTGCAGGTCATTCACACTATGGACAGGCGGGTATGAATCTTGGATACATGGGACGCCTCTGCTATGCTCAGGACGTCAGCGCTGTTACAGGTGCATGCCTTATGGTCAGCAGGGCAAAATACGATGAGGTTGGCGGCTTTGACGAGGGCTTCCAGGTAAGTCTTAACGATGTGGACTTCTGCTTAAAGCTCCGTGATAAGGGCTATCTGAATGTATTTACACCATTTGCAGAGCTGTTCCACTATGAATCACTGTCCAGAGGCCTTGACCTTGAAGGTGAAAACGCAAAGCGCTACGAGGCAGAGTCAGAGCACTTCAGGACTAAATGGAAAAAAGTTCTCGATAAGGGAGACCCTTACTACAATCCTAATTTCTCCCTTGACAGAAGTGATTTCAGCCTTAATGTAGAGGGCTATTCAAGCCTGAGGACACAGTAAGCGACTTTATATGCTATAATATTGTAGAATTGCGAGAGCTTCGAAGAAACGACGCGATTCGTACATCATATTATCGGTTTTAATTTCAAAACTTAGGAGGAAAGAGATATGAGCAAAGCTACAGAACAGTTTGAGTATTGGCTTAACAATGATTATTTTGACCAGGAGACAAAGGATGAGCTCCTTGCCATCAGAAACAATGCTGATGAGGTCGAAGATCGTTTCTATAGAGAACTTGAATTTGGTACTGGCGGACTTCGTGGAGTTATCGGAGCCGGCACAAACAGAATGAACAAATACACTGTAAGAAAGGCTACGCAGGGGCTTGCTAATTACATTAAAAAGCACGGTGGAGCTGATGCAGCAAAGAAGGGTGTTGCTATTTCCTATGACTGCAGAAAGTTTTCACCTGAGTTTGCAGAGGAGACAGCTCTTTGTCTTGCAGCAAACGGAATCAAGGCTTATGTAAGTGATATCCTTCGTCCTACACCTGAGCTTTCTTTTGCACTTAGAGAGTTTGGATGTATTGCAGGCGTAATGGTTACAGCTTCTCACAATCCACCTGAATACAATGGATACAAGGTATACTGGGAGGACGGCGCACAGATCACACCTCCTCACGATACAGGAATCATCAGTGAAGTTATGGCTATCACTGATTACAATGAAGTTAAGACAATGCCAAAGGAAGAGGCTGTTAAGGCTGGTCTTTATGAGTCATTTGGCGAAGAGCTTGATGATAAGTACATGGTTGAACTTAAAAAGCAGATTATTCATCAGGATGTTATCGATGAGATGGCTGATAAGTTCACTATCGTTTACACACCATTCCACGGAACAGGTAATCTTCCTGTAAGAAGAGTTCTTAAGGAACTTGGCTTCAAGAATGTGTTCGTAGTACCTGAGCAGGAGCTTCCAGATCCTGACTTTACAACACTTGATTATCCTAACCCTGAAGATCCTAAGGCATTTAAGCTTGCCATTGAGCTTGCAAAAGAGAAGGATGCTGACATTGTCCTTGCAACTGACCCTGATGCAGACCGTCTCGGAATCTATGCAAAAGATACAAAGACAGGCGAATACTTTGGATTTACAGGTAACATGTCAGGTATGCTCATTGGTGACTACATCTTAAGAGAGCGCACAAAGACAAACACAATGCCGGCTAACCCTGCATTTGTTACTACAATCGTTACTACAAACATGGCTAAGGCTGTTGCTAAGAAGTACGGCTGCCACTACATCGAAGTTCTTACTGGATTTAAGTACATCGGCGAGCAGATCAAGCTCTTTGAGCAGAACGGTCAGTCTTACAACTATGTATTTGGTCTTGAGGAATCCTATGGATGTCTTGCAGGAACACACGCAAGAGATAAGGACGCTGTTGTTGCAGTTATGTGCCTCTGCGAGCTTGCTGCTTTCTACAAAAAGCAGGGCAAGAACGTATGGGACGCTATGATCGATATGTACGAGGAGTACGGTTATTACAAGGAAGGCCAGTACT
>JAGBMP010000020.1 GCA_017634825.1 Butyrivibrio sp. | reverse complement strand
GTCCTTACAGAAGAAAGCTACACATCAAAGGCAGACTTTCTTGCAAAAGACTATATCCCTGTGCATAAAAAGAACAGTTCAGGAAACTACTTTTTCTCAGGAAAGAGGATACAGAGAGGACTTTACAGGCACTATGATGGTACAATAACAAATGCAGACATAAATGGAGCTGCAAACATCTTAAGGAAAGTATTCCCAAAGGTACGCCAATGGGATAGAGGCATAGTGGACATGCCCTGTTCTGCAGGCTGCATAGAGCATCCTACAGGTTCATGCCGCCATGCGGCATAACAGAAACCCTTTCCGACATGGAGTCGGTGAGGATAGTTCATAATATTGCTTAACAACGACATCTACAGGAGGAGCAACAATGAAGGAAGCAACTACAAGAAAATGTGATCTTTTAATCGAGAACTGGAAACTGATTCATAAGGGCTTTTGGCTTGAGAATGGAAGCATTGCTGCGATCGCAGCTGCTACTTTCGCAGAGAAGGATAGGGACGCCGATGTTGAGATGCTTAAAGAGTGCCATAAGATACTTAAGAAGAAAGAGGGAATATTCTCAGAGTTCAGAGGAAGCAGCGAGCTCATAGTAACGGCTAAGATGGCTCTAAGTGCAGATCCCGAGGGCTATCTTGAGGATGTTACAGGAGTATATAAGAAGTTCCAGAAGGGTAAGTTCTGGGAATCCCATTACAGAGCAATTGCTGCCATGACTATTTGTGATGTGGGCAAGGCTTCTGAGGCAGATGCTATTATAGAGAAGACGAATGAGATCTTAAAGGGCATGAATAAGGCTCATCCATTCCTTACATCGGATGAGGATACATCTTTTGCCGTTCTTCTCGCCATAAGTGGCAAGAAGACAGAAGACATCCTGGAAGAGCTTGAAGAGACCTATCAGAGCCTTAAGAAGAAGTTTTCTCTTCATGACAATGCAGTATATTCACTGAGCCAGGTTCTTACTTCATACGAAGGCGGTGCACAGGACAAGGCAGACAAGGCTATAGAAATTTTTGATGCTTTTGCTGTAGCAGGAGCTAAGTATGGCAAGGGCTATGAACTGGCTTCACTTGGAACACTTATAGGCATTAACGCAAGCCCTGACGATATCGCGGCGGAGGTTGCAGAGACAGCCGATTACTTAAAGGGCAATAAGGGCTTTGGCTCGTTTGACATGGGCAAGGCTACAAGGCTTATGTTTGGAACCATGATGGTTGCAGGGGACAATTCCGACGAGAACTACAAGGTAGGAGCGTCTGTTATAAGCGGAGCTGTAGCAAGAGTAGTTGCCGAGCAGACAGCAATGCTAGTAGCTATCATGGCTGCAAGTACTACTTCCGCAACAACTTCTTCATCACATTGATAAAAGGCAGGACAGTTATGAGAGCATATTTTGCCGGTGGGTGCTTTTGGTGCGTCACACCGATCTATAAAATGTACGGAGTAGACAAGGTGGTCTGCGGATATTCCGGAGGGGATGAGGTTAATCCCAAATATGAAGACGTTAAGGCTCAGAAGACAGGGCATCGCGAGACTATAATGCTTGAATATGATCCCGACAAGGTGACATATGACAAGCTTCTGGACATCTTTCTGGCAAACGTTGATCCATACGACGGAGAGGGACAGTTTATCGATAAGGGATTTTCCTATACTCTGGCGATCTACTACACCACAGAGGAAGAGAAGCTCAGGGCACAGGCTCGTATCAGGAAGCTGGAAGAGGAGTCGGGAAAGCGCGCCCGAATTGCGATTGAGAAGTTTAAGAGCTTTTATGAAGCTGAGGAGTATCATCAGGACTACTACCTGAAGAATCCTGAGGCTTTTGAGAAAGAGCTCATAGAGTCCGGTAGGAAAAAGGTATAAAACAAATGATCAGGAGGTTCTTATGGCAAAGGTATTACTGTTAAACGGCAGTCCTCATGCAAACGGCTGTACAGCCAGAGCACTGGAGGAGATGGTAAATGTCTTTTCACAAGAGGGAGTTGATACTGAGGTTATCCAGGTTGGAAATCAGGATATCCGCGGATGCGTATCCTGCGGCTTTTGTGAAAAGAATGGAAAGTGCGTATTTAATGACCTTGTAAATGAGGTGGCAGAGAAGTTTAAGGATGCTGACGGACTTGTTGTCGGAAGCCCTGTTTACTACGCTTCTCCCAACGGAACCATCCTTTCGTTTATGGACAGGCTCTTTTACAGCACGTCTTTTTCCAAACACCTCAAGGTGGGAGCTGCAGTAGTCAGCTGCAGAAGAGGCGGCAATACAGCAACCTTTGATGCGCTGAACAAATACTTCACCATCAGCGGAATGCCTGTTGCGTCCAGTACATACTGGAATCAGGTGCACGGCTTCTCAAGAGAAGATGTTGAGAAGGATCTTGAAGGCCTTCAGACAATGAGAAATCTGGCCAGAAATATGTCCTTTATGATCAAGGCATTTGCTGATGCAAAAGAGAAGTATGGCGAGCCTTTGGTGGAGAGAGGCTTCTTCACAAGCTTCCCTGACGGCAAGTAATAACAGAGGCAAGGCATGGGAAATGAAAACGGAACCTGGATAATGTACGGTGTTGACTGGAATGATCCGGAATGCCTGCACACTGTCCGGGATGCAATCAACTACATAAATGAGACAGGTTTTTTGCCACTGTTTAAAAATGATATTCCGGGATTCTCGCTGGAGGAGCGCACTGTGCCGGACTACTGGTGGTGCGGAGATCCTGATGTTGATCCCTGGGAGTGGAGAGAGCTTATTGCGCGAAGTACAGAGGTTGCCTACGGCAAGTTCTTTGATAAGAAGGCGGGTTTTATCTCCAAAGAGTGGCTTCCGTATTTTGCAAATCACAGGCGCGACGGTTATGACTTTGATGCCCTTTGGGACGACGAGAAGGCTTCAAGGCGCCAGAAGAAGATCATGGATGTACTTGAGCTTGAACAGGAGATATATTCCAATGAACTTAAGGCTCGTGCAGGTTTTGGCAAGGGCGGAGAAAAGGGCTTTGACGGAACAGTCACCGACCTTCAGATGAAGACCTATCTCTGCGTTCGGGACTTCAGGCAGAGGAGGAACAAGAAGGGCGAGCTCTACGGCTGGCCAATAGCAATCTACACCAAGCCTGAGACCTTGTGGGGATATGATCATGTGACATCGGCTTATAAAGAGTCATCTGCCGACTCCGGAGCACGCATTGCAGAACACATGAAAGACATTTATCCGATCGCCACTTCCGCGCAGATGAAAAAGGTCCTGGGCATTAGTTAAACAGGTAAAGCAAAGAGCTGTCATTCCAGAACGGGATGACAGCTCTTTTTAAGAATTTGGGATTTATGACTGTATGTTAAGACATCTTTGAAACATGCTCGAACCTCGCTACCATGTCATCATCAGGAGCAGGTGTAAGAAGACTTACAACCACGATCACGATGATCGCAACAAGAAAAGCAGGAGCAAGTTCATAGAGGTTCCAAACACCACCGAGAGGTCTTACCAGATACTTCCAGACAAATACCATGACACCACCTGAAATCATTCCGGCAATTGCTCCGAACTTGTTAGCTCTTTTCCAGTAGAGAGACAGGATCATAACAGGGCCGAATACTGCGCCGAAGCCTGCCCAGGCAAAGGATACGATACCAAATACTGAGCTGTTGGGATTCCATGCGATAACAACACCAAATACTGCAACAGCGATAAGAGTAATTCTTGCAGTCAGCATAGCTGCGCGCTCGGAGAGCTTAACACCAAGGGTGTCCTGAACAATGTTCTCAGATACTGCAGAAGATGCAGCGATGAGCTGTGAGTCTGCAGTCGACATGGTTGATGCAAGGATACCTGCGATGATGATACCTGCTATAAGAGCAAAGAAGAAGTTGTACTGGCTGATCTGATTAGCAAGAACAACGATAAGTGTCTCTGCCTTTGATGAGCTGGTTGGATCTTCGATAAGAGATTCAAGAGCGCCGGCCTCAGTCATTGCTCTTCCGATAACACCGAGGATAACGGCAACACCAAGTGAGAATACAACCCATATGGATGCGATCCTTCTTGAGAGCTTAAGCTCTGATGACTTTCTGACAGCCATGAATCTCAGCAGGATATGAGGCATTCCGAAATATCCAAGTCCCCAGCAGAACATTGTTACTTTGTTAAAGAAGCCGTAGGAGTCAGCTGCACCTGTGGCATTGTTGTAGGTTGCACTTACATTGAGGAATCCGGGAAGGTCCTTAACATTTTCCGAAACTGCTGAAATGCCGCCGGCTGCGTTGATACCAAAGCATACAACAAAGGCAAGGGCAGCAGTCATAACTATTGACTGGATAAAGTCTGTCTTGGAAGCAGCAAGGAATCCGCCGGTTGTGGTGTAGCCCACGATGATGACTGCGGATACGATCATTGCCAGCTGGTAGTTAACACCAAACAGTGATGAAAAGAGCTTACCGCAGGCTGAGAAACCTGATGCTGTGTAAGGTACGAAGAATATAAGTATAAATACAGCGCCGATGCAAAGGATGACGTTGCTTTTGTCATTGAAGCGCTTCTTAAAGTAATCAGGGATGGTTATGGCATCCAGAGACTCTGTGTAGTTACGAAGTCTCTTGGCTGTAAATAGCCAGTTGAGATAGGTTCCGACGATAAGACCGAAAGCTGTCCAGCCTGCGTCGGCAATACCTGAAAAGTAAGCAAGTCCCGGAACACCCATAAGAAGGTAAGAGCTCATGTCGGAAGCCTCTGCACTCATGGCAGTGACGAAGGGACCGAGCTTTCTTCCGCCCAGATAAAAGTCTTTGACGTCGTTGGTATCCTTGGAACTCACAAAGCCCACAAGAAGCATTCCACAGAGATACACAAGAATTGAGATGATAATTCCAATTTGTGATGATGTCATGATGTTTCCCCTTTCTTTTTTCATACATATTCACTTCACCATGTTAACACATTAAAGAGGTAAATAAAACTACAAATTATATAATATCTTCATTTATTAAAAAAGATTTCTTCAGTATAATGGGTTGTGGCTAAAAATATAAATAAAAAGGAATGATCACAGTGGACGATAAGATAAAGAGAAAACAATTCATACTATGCTTTGCCGTTTTTCTTACAAACGGAATGCTGGCGCTCTCCATTGGCTCTCTTCTGCCTTTTTTGAGGGATGCTCATGGACTTGACTATGCATTTTGCGGACTTATAGTAAGCCTTCACTCCGTGGGAAATCTCTTTTCGAGCTTCTTCTCCGGAGCGCTTCCAATGCTTATAGGAAGGAAAAAGAGTATTCTCCTCTTTGAGATCTTTTTCCCATTATCATTTCTCATAATGCTCTTTGGCGGAAACAGATTCCTTCTGGCATTTGCATTCTTTGCAACGGGAGTTGCAAGAGGAGCATCCAGTAACTACTGCAACACCAAGATAAACTCAATAGCAACAGGAATGGCCTGGGCTCTTAACTGCCTCCATGCCTGCTTTGCTGTCGGAGCCTTCGCATTTCCGCTGATCCTTATGATGATCACAAGAACTCAGAGCACTAACTGGGTTTATGCCTGCATCTTCTTGGTGGTTTTGGGAGTTCTGACCTGCGTTATGTACTACATGATCCCTGAGGATCAGGACGAGGTAAAAGAGCTTGATCAAAAGAAAGACAAATCCACAAGCAATACTTTTGGATTTTTCAGAGAGCCCATATTTTACATTGTCGCAGCCACACTGTTTTTCTATCTCTGCGCTGAGCAGGGAGTAATCGGCTGGATGATCACCTATTTTAAGGATACAGGTCTTTTACCACCAAACCTTGCACAGAGTACAGCCAGTATCCTCTGGGTCATGATACTGTGCGGAAGACTGACGACGGCGTTCCTATCCACCAAGGTCAAAAAAGAAAATCTTCTGCCGGCCATGGGCATCGGAATTGTGCTGTTCTTCATCGTGCTTATCATGTCCAGATCAACGACTCCTATCGTTATAGGGATCATGGGCTTTGGCTTTTCCATGGCTGGTATTTACGCAACCACGGTGTCTTTTGCCGGAGAACTCATCAAGAAGTACAGCCTTGCCTGGAGCTTTATTTTGACAACAGCCAGTTTCGGGTCTATAATCATGCCTTCTATAGTTGGTTTCATCGCCGATGATTTTGGCATCGCAACAGGAGTAGGAAGCATTGCGATAGCTCTTTTCATCGACATGATCTTCATCATGGTATTGGTAAGAAAAGTTAAGAAGGGTATTAACATAAAATGAACATTATCATTGCAAACATAATTGATTTCGTGGCGGCCATAGTTCAGGTCGGATCCGGCGCCATCAAGAAAAAGAGCAGGATCCTTATTGTGCAGACCGTGCAGCTACTTATGCAGGCTGTGAGCATGCTCCTCCTCGGAGGGGTGACAGGCGCTGTCAGCAACGTCCTTTCCTGCTTCAGGAATTTCCTGTGCTACAAGGATAAGCTTACTGTTGTGTGGAAGGCCATCCTTATAGTAGCGTCCATCGGATTTACCATCGCTTTAAACGACCAGGGACTTCTCGGAATAATCCCGGCAGCAGTATGTACCATCTACATAATTTTTATGGACATCAAGGACCCTGTTAAGTTCAAGCTCCTGGTGACACTTTCTTTTGTGCCCTGGGCTGTCTACCACTTTATCCTTAAATCCTACACCGGAGCAATCTTCGATGTTGCCACGGTTGTCACCAATGCTGTCACTTTATTTAAGATGGTAAAAGACAATAAGGAAGCCTAAGGAGTTTTGTGATATACTATATAAGTGATAATTTTTGCATCTAATGTCCAATACTTGGGGGAAGAGGACTAGAAATATGGCTGGTAAGAACAGAGTTAAACTAAAGGGGAGACTTAAGTCTTATTTTCGCGTCTTTACATATCTTGGAATCCTGCTGGCGCTGGTCAATCTGGCGGTATTTACTGTCAGTATCACTGCCGGTCTGATTCTTCTTGCGTTCACAGGACTTTATTTCATTGCGGTTTTATATATGCATTTCTACAGCAAGCCCATCATTATGAATGAGCTTGTGAGCTTTGCTACGGAGTACGGCCAAATCCAGAAAAAGCTCCTGAGGGAACTGGACCTTGCCCATGCTGTACTTGATGACACCGGCAAGGTTGTCTGGACCAACTCGGCGTTTGAGAAGATCGTTCATCAGGAGAGAGGATACAGAAAGTCTATAACATCTCTTTTCCCGACCATTACAGTGGATAAGTTCCCGGTTGGCTATGAGGAGCTCTCCTACGAACTCGAATACGAGAACAGCAATTACACCATGAAGCTCAAGAGGATCTCGCTTAAAGAGATGGCGACCAACAGCGACATCATTAATGCCGAAGGGTACGACGGAAGCCTTATAGCTGTTTATCTGTTTGATGAGACAGCGCTTAAACTGGCAATTCAGGAAGTAGATAATCAGTCACTGGCAGCAGGCCTTATTTATCTTGATAACTACGAAGAGGCGCTGGACAGCGTAGAGGAAGTAAGAAGATCTCTTTTGACAGCTCTTATCGACCGTAAGATCAACAAGTACATCGCTTCCTGTAACGGTATTACCAAGAAGATCGAGAAGGATAAGTACTTCGTTGTAATGCCCAAGAAGTCATGCGAGCTTCTAAGGGAACAGCGATTTGATATCCTGGAGGATGTAAAGACCGTAAACATCGGTAATGAGATGGCAGTCACCTTAAGTATCGGTATCGGTCTTAACGGACTCTCCTATGCGCAGAACTACGAGTTTGCAAGAAACGCCATCGACGTTGCTCTCGGACGAGGCGGAGACCAGGCGGTTGTCAAGACTGCGGACAGCATCTCCTACTACGGAGGCAAGAGCCAGCAGATTGAGAAGAGTACAAGGGTTAAGGCAAGAGTTAAAGCTCACGCCCTTCGAGAGATCATTTCAGGCAAAGACGATGTCATCGTAATGGGACACAGAATGGGTGATGTAGACAGCTTCGGATCATCCGTTGGTATCTACAGGATCGCCAAGACTCTGGACAAGAAGTGCCACATCGTTTTAAACGATGTCACAACTTCCATGCAGCCACTGGTTGACCTGTTTAAGTCTAATCCCGAGTACGAGGATGACATGATCATATCCAATCAGCAGGCCATTGATATGGCAGGCAACAACACGGTTCTTGTGGTAGTTGATGTTAATAAGCCCAGCATTACCGAGTGCCCTGAGCTTCTTAGATTCTGCAAGACCATAGTTGTTCTCGATCACCATAGGCAGGGGGCAGAGGTCATTGAGAATGCCACTCTTTCCTATGTTGAGCCATATGCTTCATCAGCTTGTGAGATGGTATCTGAGATCCTTCAGTACATCGGTGACAACGTCAAGATCCATGCAGAAGAGGCTGACAGTCTCTACTCAGGCATCATGGTAGACACCAACAACTTCATGAACAAGACTGGTGTCAGAACCTTTGAGGCAGCAGCATTCCTTCGCAGAAACGGCGCAGACGTAACAAGAGTAAGAAAGCTCTTCAGAGAGGACGTAGGCGAGTACAAGGCCAAGGCTGACGCAGTAAGCCAGGCAGAGATCTACAAGGGCAGATTTGCAATATCGGTTCTTGCCAATGACGATATTTCAAGCCCGACCATCGTTGGCGCTCAGGCAGCCAATGAGCTTTTGAACATCAAGGGCGTAAGAGCCAGCTTTGTATGCACTGACTACCAGAATCAGGTATATGTCAGCGCCAGATCCATCGATGAAGTCAACGTACAGGTCATCATGGAGAAGCTCGGCGGAGGCGGCCACATGAGCAGTGCCGGATGCCAGATGGAAGGTGTCTCAGTCAATGAGGCCATTGCCACACTTAAGAAGACACTTGATAAAATGCTAGAAGAAGGAGAATTGTAATATAATGCAGGTTATTTTATTAGAGGACGTAAAGAGTTTAGGAAAAAAGGGCGAAGTCGTTAAGGTAAGCGACGGATATGCCAAGAATATGCTTATCCCCAAGAAGCTGGGAGTAGAGGCTACTCAGAAGAACCTCAACGAGCTCAAGAATCAGCAGAAGAGGGATTCAATCGTTGCCAAACAGCAGCTCGACGAAGCTAAGGCTTACGGTGAGAAGATTGCTGAAAAGACAGTTCAGCTCACCATGAAGGCCGGTGAAGGCGGAAGAGTATTCGGTTCTGTTTCATCAAAAGAGATCGTGACAGCCGCCAAGCAGCAGTTCGGATTTGACATTGATAAGAAGAAACTTCAGATGCCTGAGCCCATTAAGGCTTTTGGCACCTACGAGATACCCGTTAAGCTTCATCCACAGGTTACAACCACTTTGAAGGTTCAGGTAAAGGAACAGTAATATGCAGGAAGAGACCATTCTGAAAAGAGTGGCACCAAACAGCCTTGAAGCTGAGCAGTCCGTTGTGGGCGCCATGCTTCTTGACAGGGAAGCCATTCACGTAGCATCTGAGATAATAACGGCAGATGACTTCTATAACAAACAACTTGGAATACTGTTCCAGACCATGGAGGAGATCGAGGCTGACGGAAGAGTGGTGGATGTTGTCACACTTCAGGACAGACTAAGGGACAAGAACGTATCGGCGCAGACCAGCAGTGCAGAGTATCTGGCAAACCTTGTTGATGCCGTTCCCACCTCAGCCAACGTCAAGTACTACGCTCAGATCGTTGCTGAGAAGTCCACACTCAGAAAGCTCATCCACGTCAGCGAAGATACCATCAACAACTGCTACAACAATGCAGATGATATGGAAGGGATCCTCAATGATGCCGAAAAGAGCGTATTCCAGATAACACAAAAGAGAAACACCGGAGAGTTCGTTGCCATCGACAAGATCGTTATGAACGCTCTGGACAGAATAGAGAAAGCCAGCAAGACCACAGGAAACGTAACGGGTCATGCCACCGGCTTTACAGATCTTGATTATGACACAGCAGGCTTCCAGCCTTCGGATCTTATACTTATCGCAGCGAGACCTTCAATGGGTAAGACGGCTTTTGTTCTTAACATCGCTGAGCACATGGCTTTCCATGACGATAAGTGTGTTGCCATCTTCTCACTCGAGATGAGTAAGGAGCAGCTGGTAAACCGTCTGTTGTCCATGGAGTCTCACGTTGATTCACAGCACATCCGTACCGGTAACATGTCAGACATGGACTGGGAGAATCTCATCGAGAGTGCTGATGTAGTGGGAAAGAGCAGACTTATCATCGATGATACTCCCGGTATCTCGATCCAGGAGCTCCGCTCAAAGTGCAGAAAGTACAAGATGGAGTTTGGACTTCAGGTGATCATGATCGACTACCTGCAGCTGATGACAGGAGGAACAGGAAGAAGTTCTGAATCCAGACAGCAGGAGATTTCAGACATTTCCCGTGCTCTCAAGGCTCTTGCCAGAGAACTCAACGTTCCTGTTGTTGCGCTCTCACAGCTCTCCCGTGCGGTTGAGCAAAGACCCGATCACAGGCCCATGCTTTCAGACCTTCGTGAGTCCGGAGCCATCGAGCAGGATGCGGATATGGTAATGTTCATTTACAGAGATGACTACTACAATAAAGATACCGAGAAGAAGGGCGTTGCTGACATCATTATCGCCAAGCAGAGAAACGGCCCTATTGGAACGGTAGAGCTTATGTGGCTTCCTCAGTTCACTAAGTTCGCCAATCTTGAAAAAGGAAGATAAAAAAGAGCCTTTCGGCAGATGCCGAAAGGCTCTTGTTTTTGTATTCAATTAACCCTGAGATATAGCTGAAACAGGGCACTGAGCAGCACATGATCCGCAATCGATACATGTGTCAGCGTCGATAACGTACTGTGTGTCTCCCTGAGAAATAGCTGAAACAGGGCACTGAGCAGCGCATGATCCGCAGCTGATGCAACCATCACTAATAACGTATGCCATAATAGATTCTCCTTCCGTAAATAAAAAAGTTACTACTAATGTGTAGCATAACAAAGCGGCTTAGCCATACCTGCCTTTGTTACTTATTTATCATAATATAGAAAAAGTGATTAATCAATAATAATAACGAAAACTTTTATCAGATTAATTGATAAAAATATTATAAATTGGCTGACAATCTTTTATAAAAATGGTACTATGGAAGACGGCAGAATACGTGCATTTCATCCGTACACAGCTGTTTTCTATGGGAGGAAAAAGAGTGTGGACGGTGTTTTTGCGCGTTTTTGATTCTAATCAAGTTTTTACAACACTTATTGTCGTATACTGACAATTGTGTAAAAAGCCAAGAACTCACAATATAATAAGGTAGGAGGAATTAAAATGGCAAGAAACATGAAAACCATGGACGGTAACGAAGCTGCTGCATATGCTTCATATGCATTCACTGAAGTTGCCGCTATGTACCCAATCACACCATCATCTGTTATGCCTGAGCATGTAGATGAG
>JAGBMP010000118.1 GCA_017634825.1 Butyrivibrio sp. | reverse complement strand
TGCCTGTAGGTTGCCTCGATATCGCCCTTCTCTACATTGTCTCCAATGTAGAAGCTCCTTGTCATGGATCCTGCATATCTCTCCTGACGGATAAGTTTGCCCTTCTTGTTCTCGTCCTTATCAAGGCCCTTTGCTGCGCTGATGGTAAGATAACCGTTATCAAGTTCTACTGTTATCTCTTCCTTCTTGAAGCCCGGCAGGTCAACTGATACTTCGTAGTTATCATCCTTTTCCCTGATATCGGTCTTCATCATCCTGTTTGCTTTTCTTCCATAGAGCTTACGCTCCATGTTCCTCTCCATGTCGTCAAATTCATTCATTGGGAATCCAAACAGATCATCGATAAAATTCTCTTCAAAAATACTAGGTGCTAACATAATACATACCTCCTTTGCATCAAAAACATTATCTATGTTAATGAGCATTGGGACGGAGGGTTTAGATCATTGGAACCTTTAAATCCTTATGGTCTTCTCTGTTCCTTTGTTCTACGAACACTATAACACTACAATTAGCACTCGTCAACAGAGAGTGCTAATTTGGATAAAATAGTATTGTATAAAGTAATACATTTTTGTCATATCAGTTCATATCAATAAAGTGTACTCCTCCGTCGAATCACAGAATTTCATCCACATATTTTTCAAGATATGTATCCTGTGCATCAACCAGATTCGCTCCCGCCAGCAGTTTTACCAGCATTTCAGCAATCTGCTCGGATAATACCACCACCTTATCGCTCATATTCAGGTTATCCGGCATATATCTGATATGCTCCCAAGCCGACAACGCACAATTTGCTTCCGCAAGCTCTTTTACCAGTCTGCTGAATCTTCCGCCTGAGTCAAGCTCTTCCAGCGCCCTGTACGTCCACTTGTAATATGGCGGATAAACTCTTTTTAGAAGAAAGAATAGCTCCATTGCAGCCTGTAGCCCTGTTGCCTTGCAGATCTCTGCCGCAACGGTATCTTTTCTGGCCATGCATCTTGAATAGTTGACCTGAAGTGATGAAGCGAACCTGTGGAGTTCATTTGCCATGCGCTCTCTCCATATCCTTTCGGGATAATAATCAAGAAGCGTCTTTCTGAAAGCAGAAAACTTGCCGAGGTCATCCCTGAAGATTTCACCGTTCACAGCGGTTGCAAGGCATGAATGATCCAGCGCTCTCCACATTTCATCAGACATGCGGTTTTCTTCAGCGTCAATTTCTGTCCCGAGAACGTAGGAATAGAAGCCGTTTATAGTCATGACGCCTCTCCTCTGACGGAGTCTGTCAGTAAGATCGGCCCCTGGAGTACTATCTACCAGCTCGTTATATGCTATTGAAAGAAGTCTTCCAAACCGGTGAAAATCCTCCTCAGATAGCCAAAGGCAAACTCCGGTTCCGAAGTCATGATCCCTGGAAATAAAGTCATCAAAACCAAAGCAGTCGGACCCTTCTCCCGAAAGTCCAACTGCTATATGTGATTCGTATTCAGCAAACTTCTCATGGATCATAGGCGCAACCTTATTCTCATAAAAGCGCCTGCTTTTGTCGAAAATCTCTGAATTCATAATCTGTACGTTTATCTTACGCCTCAATTCGTGATCTTATCGGTCACAAGCTCTGCCCATGCAGGAATAAAGCCTGCTCCGAGCGCAACCTTTTGTGAAGCTATGTGTCCCATGGACGTTCCATAATATGGAAGATGTCCGCTTTCAAGTATATCATTCTTAAGAAGCGAAACCAGTATCTTGCCAATTCCAAGCCTTCTTCCGGCAGGCTCGACATTGATGCCGATTTGCCACATAAGTGGACTATCAAGACTTGCTCCGGCCATTCCGAGGATAACTCTGTCCTTAATTGCCGCAACACCTATTATATCCGGTGCTGTTTCGCAGAAGGTAAAAGCCTCGTAGAATCTGCCATCGTCCCGGAACTGCTCTATCTCTTTTCCTCTATACCACTCAATATCGTAGCCTTTGGTATCGACTTCAGAGACAGTTTCTGAAATATAGAACGGATGCGCCATTCCGATCTGATATCCGTCCTGCGCAAAGCGTTCATTTAACTTGCGCATGTTCTTAACTTCCAAAAACCACTCAGAACCCTTTTCGGAATAGTTCTCTCTGCACCACTCTACAATGTCTTTTCTCCCTGAAAACAGAATCTTTCCGTTCACCAGAACAAGCTTAAGATAACAGTCTTCCTTCTCATGATATCTACGTCTGCCCTCAATAAATCTGTGCTCGGTAAAGTGATTCTGCCCATCAAGAACGTCTTCCGGGCTGCAGCAATAATCTATAGCCAGCTGTCTGCATAATATATCATTCATTTCTTCGCCACCTCATAAATTAAGTCAGAATCATATCACTATTTACTCTGCAGCTTCAATCCACTCACCGGCCAAATACAGAGGCACATTAACCATCCATTCCTGTTCTCTATAGTCCGCCATAGAGAACCTTACCGGCTTCAAGCTGTTATTACTATCATATATCGTTTTCAGACTCTTTGCTCTCAGGTTCTCCTCTGCCTTTACCTCGATCGGGTATACGTTGTATTTTTGAATAACAAAATCTATTTCCAGCTCAGATCTTTCTTTTGAGTGGTAATAAACCTTTTTTTCATGCGCCTCCAATTCCTGTAATACATATTGCTCAGTAAATGCTCCTTTATATTCAGTAAACGCTGTATTGTTTACTAAAACGTCCTTTGCATCAACTTCTGACAACGCACCAAGCAACCCCAGATCCAATACAAATAACTTAAAGGCATCAATATCTTCATAAAACTTCAAGGGTTTATCTACCTTTGAAACCCGAAGAACTTTGTAAACCAATCCGGCATCAATAAGCCACTGAATAGCATTTTCAAATTCCTTAGCTCTTCCGCCCTTTTTTACTGCGCTATATACGAATTTCTTGTTTTCTTTCGCAAGCTGCGCCGGAATAGAATCCCATACCATATTTACTTTTGGAAGAATCTCTGATGGAACATGTTTGGAAAAATCACGTCTATAATCAGCCAGTATCTGTTTTTGAATGCTTCTTACCAAAAATATATCCTGCTCCTCCATATAAGACTTAACTACTGCAGGCATTCCACCCACATAATAATACTGGCGCAGCAAATCTATATATGTAGTCGACAGAGTAGAGCATTCATCCCATCTATGTGCTTCAATATTATTAACAAGTATGTCCTTGTCCATGGCCAGTAGGAATTCTTTGAAAGAAAATGGATAAAGATTAACTTCATCCACCTTGCCTACGGGGAATCCTGTTCCTTGATGCAAGCCGATTCCAAGCAAACTTCCGGCAACAGCTATATGATACTCCGGAGCATTCTCGCAAAAATACTTTAATGAAGTCAACCCTATAGGCACTTCTTGTATTTCATCCAATATTATCAAGGTAGTTTCCGGTTTAATAACTACGCCTGATAATGCCGAGAAAACCCTGACTAATCTGTCTGTGTTAAAATCAGTAAAGGCATCTTTTATATCACTGACTTCATCACAGTTTATATATGCAATACTTTCATACTCTCTGGAACCAAATTCCTTAAGAAGCCACGTTTTTCCAACCTGTCTGGCTCCATTTAGTATAAGAGGTTTTCTGTTTTTACTCTTTTTCCATTCAACTAATTTTTCGTACGCTAATCGCTTCATATTACCGCCCCCCGTATTTCTATTTTACATTTTTTCAAGCGAAAAAACAATCTATTCTACATTTTTTCGGGCGAACTTAGAGCGATGCGAACAAAAATACAGACGAAAACAAAAAAACAGAGCCAAAAGAGTACAGAGCCAAAGGAACTGGTACTCAGGAAGGTGTAAGCCGGAATCTCCAAGACCTTATCAGTCCTTCTTAGACTTCATATATCTGTCCATATCCTCTGCAATCTGCTTGGATACTGCAACTGCAGCAACAACTGTCTTGGCACCCGTAACCACGTCTCCCGATGCGAAAACACCCGGAAGTGAAGTCTCTCCCTTGGAATCCGTGGCAAGATTACCCTTCTCGTTGAGCTTTAGGTCTTTTTCACGGGTTACGATCCTGTCCTGCGGAACCTGTGAAATTGCGATTATCACACTGTCAGCAGGAACAAGAAGCTCTTCGTTCTCATCATCTTTAAATACCGGTCCGTCATCTTCAATCCTGACAATAGACTTTCTGTACTCAAATTTCACGCCGTCAACCTTGGCATATTCAAATTCTTCGGGTGAAGCGCTGACTTCATCGCCTCTTACATAGACAACAACGTCTTTTGAGCCGTGTCTTATGGCAGTTCTGGCAACATCCATGGCAGCATTGCCGGCACCGATTATGGCGACCTTGTCCCCAAGCTCATAGACATCCGGATTGTTGAGATAGTTTATGGCGTAAAAAACATTTCCAAAGGTCTCACCGGGAACACCCAGCTTTCTTGGTCTCCAGGCACCGGTACCGATAAAGACGCTCTTATAGCCATCGTTTAAAAGATCCTTTATACCGGTAGAGCCTCCGATGGAGAAATTGGGTCTGAACTTGATCCCCAGTTCCCTCATCTTCTTGTAATATCTGTCAAGGATCGACTTGGGGAGCCTGAACTCCGGGATTCCGTAGCGCAGGATTCCTCCTATCTTGTCATGTGTCTCGAAAACAGTGATGGAATAGCCCTTAAGTGCCAGTATTATCGCAATGGTGATCCCCGCAGGTCCTGCACCAATAACAGCTGCTTTCATTCCGTTTGAAGGAGCAGGCTTTAGATCAAGTCTCTCAAAGCATGAGTCTGAGATGTAATTCTCGATGGAGGAGATGTGAACAGGCTCACCTTTTATGCCTCTCACACAATTTCCCTCGCACTGATTCCCATGATTGCACACAAGGGAACATATCATGGAGAGCGGATTATTCTCAAAAAGCATCTCCGCAGCTTCCATCATGCGGTTTTCCTTGAAAAGACGTATCATTTCAGGAATGTTTGTGTGAATTGGGCATCCGTTCTCCCTGCATCTGGGATTGGGGCACTGTAGACAACGGTTTGCTTCATCGATAACATGCACAGACATATCTTTCACCTCCACTTTTTTAGGCTTTTTGCTTCATGTTCCATTTATATCATTTGAACATATTCCTTGTAAGCGTTTACATTTGCATAAAAGTGGAATATTATGTACTATTTTTACTTAACTCCTGTCCTCTCAAGAACCTCATCCACGGTCTTAACCGGGATTATCTGAAGATTCTCTTTTACCTCATCGGCAACATCTATGAGGTCCTGCTCATTTTCCGCAGGGATGAATGCTGTCTTAACGCCGCTCCTGAGGGCTGCCATCAGCTTCTCGGGAAGACCTCCTATTGGCATAACAAGGCCTCTTAAGGAAACCTCTCCTGTCATGGCGATCTTGGGATTGACGTCTCGCCCCGTTACCAGTGACGCAATTGCAGTAGTCATGGTAATTCCGGCAGATGGTCCGTCCTTTGGAACCGCTCCGTCAGGCACGTGGATATGAAGGTCATTCTCCTCAAAGAGCTTCGCCTTCTCAGGGAAAAGAGATTTCACAAGGCTCACAGCTATCTGCGCCGATTCCTTCATTACATCGCCAAGTTTCCCGGTAATGATGATTCCGCCCTTTCCCTTGGTGAAAAGAGTCTCTATGTAAAGAATCTCGCCACCTACTGATGTCCAGGCCATTCCTGTCACAACGCCTGCCTTCTGCTTATCAGGCACGTTCTCTCTGTGCACCGGTCTCATATCAAGGTCCGTTCTGAGCTGATCTTTGGTGATTGAGAGCTTGTCCTGTCCTCCCTTGGAGATCAGCACCGCTGCTCCTCTGCAGAGGGAGTCGATCCTCTTTCTAAGGCCTCTGACGCCGGCTTCCCTTGTGTATTCCTCAATTATCGTCTCCAAGACCTCATCAGATACCTCCAGCGCATCCTCGGATATTCCCATGGAGCTCATGGATTTGGGTAAAAGATGCTTTCTGGCAATCTTCAGCTTCTCATCAGGTGTATAGCCCGTGAAGTTTATCACTTCCATTCTGTTAAGAAGTGGCTCAGGTATGGTATCTATGCTGTTTGCTGTGCAAATGAACATTACATCCGAAAGGTCATAAGGAACGTTCATGTAATGGTCGGTAAAGGTGTTGTTCTGCTCAGGGTCAAGAACTTCAAGCAGCGCACTGGCAGAATCTCCGTTGTAGGACTGGGAGAGCTTGTCGATCTCATCCAGCACCATTACAGGGTTTGTAACGCCGCTCTTACTGATGGCATCCATGATCCTTCCGGGCATTGCGCCGATGTAGGTACGGCGATGTCCTCTGATGTCAGCTTCATCCCTGATTCCGCCAAGGCTTACGCGGACATACTCTCTTCCAAGGCTCTTTGCAATGCTCTTGCCGATACTGGTCTTACCTGTACCCGGTGCACCTACGAATAAAAGAATCGATCCTGACTGCTCTTTCTTCAGATTCATAACGGCAATCTGCTGAATTATGCGCTTTTTGACCTTATCAAGACCGTAGTGGTCCTCGTTCAGGATCTTCTCAGCTTCGGAGAGGTCGATATATTCTGCTTCCTGCTTTTTCCAGGAAAGACCTGTCACAAAGTCAAGATAGTCGTAGAGCATGCCTGTCTCAGGGCTGTTTTTCCCCTCCTGCCTCAGTCTGTCCAGAACCTTTCTGGCCTCTTTTTCAGCATCCTCATTCATGCCGGACTCATTTATCTTCTTCTCAAACTTCTGAATGTCGGTCTGATTCTCAGGATGCATCTCATCAAGCTCTTTTTGCAGATATTCCATCTGCTTCTTGATGGCTGACTCACGGTACATGTCCTTGTATTCCTGCTCCTGAGCGCTGGCAGCGTCGGTAGTTACCTTGGCCACCTCAACGAACTCAACAATGGCCTTTTCCATCATCTCGAGGCGCTTTATTGCGCTATCCTCCGCCAGAATTCTGTATTTGTCGTCATTGCTGTTCTTCATCCAGTAGGATACGGCAGCTGTGAGTTCTCCCACAGTGTTCATGTTGTCGATCATCATGTTGAAAAAGCCGGCGTACTGGAATCTGTTGGAAAGGTCTTTTACCTCCTCCTTAAGACGCGTAAGGACTTCTCTCTCCCTGACCGGGTCCACCACTTCACTGTCTGGCCTTCTTGAGATGCTAAGCTCGATGTTGTGCCTTGGATCAATCGAAACCTCGTCAATGTTCACGCGGTTATTGACCTTCACAACGATATAGCCGTCGGAACTGATGTTACTTAGGATTCCGGAGACACCGATCGGGTAGAAATTATCTTCCGTCATCTCACTTCTCTTCTGGTAGGTCTTGTTCTGCAAAAGAACTACCTTCTCTCCCTGAACGGCTCTTCCTCCCAGTACCTTGAATTCATCTGTCTGAAAATATAGATTTCCCTCAGAAATAAGCTGTTTATTATATACAGGAACTACTATCATGTTTATCCTCCTTTTATAATCGCTGTCAGCACTCTGCGCCGTCGAGTGCTAACGCTCCGGTAAAAAAATAAAGCGAATTCGTAGCGAACGCTTTACAAAACCTTTACACTTGTCTAAGATATGTACATGATATTATCACCAACCTTGACAGGTGTCAATGTTTATTTTTTAGAGGAGATCTCATGTACCAAGGATGCAATAAAACCGCCCTTTGTTCCCAGAAAACAATAGCGGAAGGCTTTTATGAACTGCTTAAAGAAAAGGAATATTCCAAGATCACAGCCAGTGAAATATGCAAAAAGTCCGGCGTTTCCCGCCAGACGTTCTATTCGCTGTTCTCTTCAAAAGAAAACATCGTTGCATTTATATTGTCGAAAGAATACTCTTTTAACCCCAATGAAGAGTGCAAGTGCACAGGACACCCTTCGCTGTCGGAGCTCAGCCGTGGCTTCTCTTCATTTATAGTCCAAAAGGGCGATTTCATCGATCTTCTTGAAAAAAATAACATCATCTATCTTATGCAGGAGACCCTGTATGAGGGCTTTAACTGCTGTTGTGGCGAAGGTGACGATGACGGTCACGCTTATGGCCACGCCCACGCCAAGGCCGGCGAATGTGCTCTGTCAGCCGATCTTGCCGTTGATTTCGTAGCTTCCGGCCTTACAACCATCGCCAAGCACTACGTCAAGAACAGGTCACAGATCAGCTGCGATGAACTTGAGAAGATGATATACATGCTCTTTAGCGGGGAGTATTTTGATCATTCGTAAACAGTTATTACTGTTTCCCTTTTCCAATAGTCTTAACAAAGAATCCAAATACATTTCTAACAAGTGGTCCGGCAAAGAAAATCTGCCAGCAGAGCGCCATTGGGAAGTTCAGGGCTGTTGTCTGAAGCCAGACTGCCACAAACTCTACGCCGGCATTCTTAAAAAGAATTGTTGCTGCAAGGCTCATCAGTGGGCACATCAGGCATACTGACATCGCTGAGATAGCAAGTACAATCATTATCATCGGGTCTTTTCCCGGTGTAACAAATCTAAAGGCCAGTTTCTGCGCCAGTTTTCCAACAAACAAAAGCTCTAAAGCTACAGCTATAGGCCACATGATTATGATCTCTTTAAATGCCGCGAGGAACACGAAATTCTGCATTCCTCCTACGCTTAGGGAAATGTTGTAGCAGATCATTGCATAGACCATGACAAATGCCATGAATAGAGTGAAAATTACATCTTGAAACTTATTCTGTGGTAACATACCTGGGGTTCTCCTTTCATTGTCCAGGGGAAGACCAAAGGCGTGTTGTTCGTTATCACCACAGGGTGTGCGTTTCCAATAAATACCAGCTCAATATCTTCATATATTTTTTGCATCGAGTTGTGATTATAGCAGAAAATTTGTGGTTGTGTAATAGGGAATTTTAATCCAGCTTCGTAAGTATCTCCGCAGCCTTTTCACTGCCGTGTTTTGTTGCGTAGGAAGCCCACTTCTTGGCTTTTTCTAAGTTCTTTTTTCCGTCAAAAGACCCTTTGAAGTATCCTTCGGCTATGGCTTCGGCTGCTTCTATGCTGCCCTTTCCTGCTTTGTCTATAAGATCTAATAAGTCTTGTTTACTCATGGTTCTATCTCTTTCTTTTTAATTTGCCCAGGTTACCGGATTTCCTTTTCTCTCAAGTGGCTCCCTGACAGGCTCTCCGCTCTCAGGATAGCCAATGATAAGTCCACCGGTTATTGTCTCATCTTCATTAAGGCCATATCTGTACATGAATTTCCTAATTTCTTCGTTCTCGTCAAGCCAGTGAAGCTGATTGATCCAGCATGAACCAAGGTCCAGCGCATTGGCAGCTATCATCATGTTCTCCAGTGCGCATGCACTGTCTGCCATAGCATTTCCATAACCCTTTTTATTGGCAGTAACAATATAAACCGGAGCTCCGTAATGGAAAACGTAGCCACCTTTCCTTGCTGCATTTATAGAGTTCTTTAACGAAATATAGGTATCTTCTTTGATCTCCATTTTCGCGAACTCTCCGCATACCAGATCCGCCATTTCAGCAAGTACTGCTTCATCCGTAAACACAATAAAATGCGTGGTCTGACTGTTTGAGCCGCTCGGAGCATATCTTCCTGCCTCAATGACCTTGTTTATCAGCTCTTTATCCGGAATCTCTTTCTTATATCTTCTTGTGCTACGTCTTGTTAAAATAGCTTCTAATGCTTCCATTATTATGCCTCCTTAGCCATCTCAGCCCTATAATTCTCTGTCCGAGGCCATCAGTATGCAGTTCCAGCCCTGCGGACAGTTGATGATCTTAGTATTCTTATAGATTTTCTTTAGTATCGCCTGACATAAGTGAGTCTGCATTGATATGACTCCCTCGGATTCGTTAAGCATGTTGATAGCAAGAATGCCATCGGCTCTTGTTATCTGATATGTCAGCTTGAGCACTCCCTCTGAGATCAGCTCTTTTACCGGCTTTCTGCCCTCAAATGCGTCAAACACGATAAAGTCATACTTCTTGGATTCACTCCCAATTTCATCAGCGGCTATTTCCAGTGCAAGCTGCGAGATATGCTTTATTCCGTCGCCAACAACAGTCTTAACCCTGTCATTCTCTGCGAATGAGAAGTACTTGCGCGCCAGATCCAGCATCCGTGCATCCTTCTCAACAACAGTCATCCTGCCACCGGGCACACAACTTGTATAATACCTTGGAAATGCCATACCACCGCCGCCTATTAGAAGCACCTTATCAAGCCCATCATAGAAAAGAGATATCTCTTTTAACGACTGCATATAGTAAAACAGCGGGTCTGTGTCCCCATTATCATCAAGATAGACCCCTGATTCCCGCACTTCGTCATACAAAAGAAGCCTTACCGGCCTCTTATGCTCGATCCTGTCGAGGATTACTATGTGCCCGTCATCTGACTGATAAATGGTTTTCGGTGCCACAGCCAGCCTGAGCATTTGCATAAATGACATGTTTTTTGCACTCATATAGTCATTATGCTTTTTCTGCAATCAAAAATCCACCCCCATTATATGAATGGGAGTGGATTCCATTACTTAGTAAAGCTCTTTACTTAGTTTCTACCGATACATCAGCACCTGTGATGTTGATGTTCTTGTTAACCTTTGCATCATAGGTTCCGGCACGCATGATCTCTGAGAAATCAACGCCTGTAGCCTCTGACATGGTATCAAATACCTGTTTCATGACAATTGGCATGTTCCCTGAAATCTGTGATGCTCCATTGGAGCCATCGCCGGTTCCATAGATATTGATCTTATCGATCTGTGAAAGAGGTTTTGCAATCTCAGCAGCCATCTGAGGCATGATCTTGATCATCATCTCAGCCATAGCAGCGCCGTTGTACTTCTTGTAAGCCTCTGCTTTCTTTTCCATTGCCTCAGCTTCTGCAAGACCTTTGGCCTTGATGGCTTCAGCTTCTGCACGACCTTTTGCAGCAATACCTGCAGCTTCTGCATCATATTTTGCCTTGATACCTGCTGCTTCCTGCTCTGCAGCGAATTTCTGGGCTTCAGCCTGAGCCTTTTTAGCATCAGCTTCACGCTCCTGCTCATACTTGGCAGCTTCAGCTTTTTTCTGACGCTGTACCAGCTCTGCTTCAGCTTTCTTTTCAGCCTGATATTTCTCGGCATCAGCTTTTTTCTCGATCTCAGCAGCAAGTTCCTGTTGTTTTACCAGTACCTCTTTTTGCTTGAGCTCTGCTTCCCTCTCAGCCTTAGCAATCTGTGCATTCACAGTTGCTGTCTGAATGGTCTTCTGCTGTTCCTGCTCCTGGATCTGATAAGCAGCATCGGCAATAGCGCCTGCTGTATCAGCTTCCTTCTTAAGTTCTGCCTGCTTGATAGCAAGGGCATTGTTCTTTTCAGCAATCTCAGTCTGTGCAAGAACTCTCGCATCATTGGCAGCCTTATCGGCTTCAGCCTGTGCGATTGCTACGTCCCTGTCGGCCTGAGCCTTTGCAATAGCAGCATCTTTTTTGATCTTAGCGGTGTTATCCATACCAAGATCACTGATGAGACCATTTTCATCTGTAACATTCTGGATGTTGCAGGAAAGAATCTCAATACCAAGCTTACTCATATCTCTTGAAGCTTTTTCCATAACCTGATCTGAGAAGCTGTCTCTGTCAGTATTTATGGTCTTAAGAGCAAGTGTACCGATGATCTCACGCATGTTACCCTGCAGAGAATCCTGAAGGTCCATTGTGATCTGCTCAGGGTCCTTATTCAGGAAGTTCTTGGCAGCCAGCTGTATGGACTCTGTGTCTGTTCCAATCCTTACTTTTGCTACAGCATCTACGTTTACATTGATGAAATCGTTTGTGGGTACTGACTGCTCAGTCTTGATATCAACAGTCATCTGTCCAAGATACAATTTATCAACTCTCTCAAAGAACGGAATCTTTACTCCTGCGCGTCCGATCAGGATTCTGGGGTTTCTCCTCATACCGGATATGATATATGCTCTGTCTGGAGGAGCCTTTACATATCCTGCAACAATGATCAGGATGATAAGCGCGATCATTGCAAATAATAAAATAGCCTGTAGTGTCATACAATCTCCTCTCTTTCTTAGGCCTTTGGCCTAAATGTGATACTCAAGTTTTTAAGTATCGTTTGTTGTTAAAGAAATTATATGAAAGCCCGGTATTACAATACATACCGGGCTTTGTGAATTACATTATGATATTTTCCCAAACAAGAAAAAATGACTCACATCATCTTAAGCTTGGATTTAAGGAGCTTGTAGATTATCTCATGTCCGGCGTCGTTGGGATGAAGACCGTCAGGACAGTATCTCTCACGTATGAAATCTTCCTGAGGCTCAATACCGCTCTCTTTATAGAGATCGACTACAGGAAGTGCATAGTACTGAGCAACTTCACGAATCACCTCAACGTAATCCAAAAGAGTGCCCCAGTTGCGAACGCCGACCTCGTTATATACCTTATCTTCTTCTGTCCTGTGAAGCGGAGTCATGACTATGACTGTTGCTCCGGGATATTTCTTTAAAACCTTCTGATATAGATCGTGCAAGGCGCCATAAAATGTATCCGGGGTGCGATCGCTCATGTGGCCTTTTGCTGCGTCTCCGTGACCATAGTCGTTGGTTCCGCCAAAAAGTACAACAACGTCAGCATCCGCATCCATTTCATCTACTCTTGATGCAAAGTACTGGTCCATAACCTCATCGTATGGAACCTGCTGATTTGCTATCCTTGTTCCACCGATTCCGTAGCCTCTGCAGATACAGCCATCCTTCTCAAACCTCCTCCAATAGAAGTTCTGCGGATCAGATACTCCATGACCTTCTGTGATGCTGTCCCCGAGAAAATTGATCTTTAATCCCTCTAACTTCATTTCTCTTTACTCTCCTCCAAAAATTTAAGCCTTCTATCAGGAATTTTAAATTTCCTAATAGAAGGCTAATATTATTAAATGTCTTTTTCAAGAGTTAATTTTATTCAGCTTCAGCTGCTACGCAGGCATTTACCCATTCAATGAAGTTGGTTGTGGAATCGCCATCTCTTTCAGCCGTTGTGTGCTCCTGGCCCCATACAAAGCTATAATCAACCTCTGAACCATAGTTCTGGAGCGCAAGAACCAGATTGGCCTCAGTATTGACTGCTGTATCGCTCTGCCATAAGCCGGTATTTATACGGAAATACTTAGCCACATTTGATGTACCATACCCTTCTGAGCTTGAAAGCAGGTAGTACAGAGGCGAATACATATTTAATCTGTAATCTACTGTGTGTCCGAGTTCATCTTCCTGGCTTAAGTCCTCTTCAAAATCCGCAACGTAACTTGATCCCAGCTCGCTCAAAACTGACATGAGCATTGAATCAAAATGCGCACCTTCTCCGTCTCCATATCCAAAGAGAGTATTTTCACCCTGTGACTCATCAAGCTGATCAAATGCTGCGATGCCCTTGGAAGCTGTCTTAACTGCTTCCGCAAAATCAGCGATGCTTGTGATTGTCGCAGTATTTGTTGCCTCGTCGTAGGTTACCCATGTTCCGTTTGCGTTCAGTGCATCTATATAGTCTTGTGCTGTCTCAAAGGTTCCTGAGATCGTAACACCTGAACTATTCTCTGTTCTGGAGATATTATCTATAGCTGTGTAATCAACTTCGCTGCTTTCTGAACCGGCTGCCATATCACCACTTGGCATCTCTCCTTCCGGTTTCTCGCCCTCGGGCATTTCTCCGTCCGGAGCTCCATTTCCGAGACCGGGACCACCGTTTCCACCGCTGGGACCTCCGTTTCCTCCATCAGGGCCCATTCCTGCCTGATGTCCCTGACTTGAAGAATCTGAATCATAAGGGAACGTAGTATCTGCAAGGAAATTGTTCAGTGACTCCTCAATGATGCTAACCATGTATTCATAATAGCTGCCTGCCTGGTATCTTCCGTCTTCACTCTCTTCCAGGGTGAGCGCATTTCCCTCGGAATCTGTAAGCCCAAGGCTATTTATATACTCAGCATATGCAGCTGTCAGTCCATCTGAAATACTCTGTTCCTCATCAGTAAGGCCAGATCTGGTGGTTCCCATCATCCACTCATAAGCTCCATCTGCGGAATCAAGTGATGTGATAGGGCACCATCCCATGGATCCAAGCACAGAGTCACTGACTCCCATAACAGCTCCGATTGCCTCAAGATAGTCGTCATAGAGCTCGGAATCGCCTGTTACACCTAAAAGAGCTGACTGCGCACCACCACCTGACATACCAAATGTAAAGATGCTGTCCATATCTCCTGCGATATTTCCATCGTTATACCTTATATATCGTATAGCCGCCTTAAGATCGGTAACACCTGCCGGTGCTCCGGCATCTCTTCCTCTGCATCCTGCATGTACATAGATGTATCCTGCATCTGTATACTCTGAAACGCTGCTGTACTCGGTCATTGGAGACTGTGCTGAATAGCCGGGTGTATTTACCGGGAACACGATCGGCGCCGTCTCAGCAGTATATCCGTTTACTTCAGCCGTAGTATTCAGTGTACAAGTATATGTTCCATCTCCGTTGTCAGTAGCATCCATGTAAGCTGCCGGAACAATTATTGCCAGCTCCTCATACTCTGTATCAGCAGGGTTTTCGCAGTACTGAATTCCAAGCTGGTAGTACACGTTGTCCTCTTCGTTGTACTGCCATTTTGTATTATCTATTTGAGGCAGATTTGTTACTATCTCTGTTGTTTCTTCTGTTGAGTCCGCATCTGTTGTGGCCTCTGTAACTGTATTTTCTGCACCTGCTGATTCAGCCGTGCTCTCTTGTGTAGTGCTTACCTGTGTTTCTGTTGTTGCACCACTTCCACACGCTGTAAGAGCAACTGAAGTGCCCAGAATAATTGCTAAAATAATTTTTCTTCTGATCATGGATCATTCCTCCTAAACTGTTTGCTCATCTGAAAGCAATAATAGGCTCCCTACTTAAAACGTAACTAAAAGAAAGATTAAGAAATCATATACTTTTTCCCACAGTAATGCGTCCACGTGATAGAATAATAAACAATGAATTGCGATTATATAAGGAGCTTACCAAAATGGGGAACACCAACGATAATATCATCGAACTCAAACACATCAACAGGATCTTTGAAGATGGCTTCAAGGCTGTTGAGGACTTTAATCTGGAGGTAAAGCGCGGAGAGTTTGTCACCTTCCTGGGCCCTTCGGGCTGTGGCAAGACCACGACTCTTCGAATGATAGCAGGCTTTGATATGCCCACTTCCGGAGATATCCTTCTTAACGGCAAAGACATCTCACAGCTTCCGCCCTATGAGAGGCCGATCAACACGGTGTTCCAGCGCTATGCTCTGTTTCCCCATATGAATATATTCGACAATATTGCCTTTGGTCTAAAGCTTAAAAAGCTTCCGGCGGATGAGATCAAGAAAAAAGTTAAAAAAGTACTGGAACTGGTTGACCTTGAGGGCTTTGAGAAAAGAAGTGTTTCCACCCTTTCCGGCGGTCAGCAGCAGCGTGTAGGCATCGCAAGAGCTCTTGTCAACGAGCCTGAAATCCTACTTCTTGACGAGCCCCTTGGCGCTCTTGATCTCAAGATGAGAAAAGAGATGCAGATAGAGCTTAAGGCTATGCACGATGAGCTGGGCATAACATTTATTTACGTTACCCACGACCAGGAAGAAGCTCTTACCATGTCAGATAAGATCGTAGTCATGGCGGAAGGCAAGATCCAGCAGATCGGAACTCCCGAAGATATCTACAACGAGCCCAAGAACGCCTTCGTTGCAGACTTTATCGGTGAGAGTAATATCTTTAACGGCATTATGACAGACAGCATGCAGGCCAGATTTGCAGGTGGACTGTTTAAGTGCGTTGATGACGTGCCCCAGGGCACCCAGATCACTGCGGTTGTGCGTCCCGAGGATATCGAACTTGTTGCGCCTGAGGACGGACAGATCCGCGGAAAGGTCATATCCGTCATATTTAAAGGTATGCACTACGAGATCACAGTTCAGTCCGGCCGCTACGAAGTAGTCATTCAGAACACAAAATCCGCAGAAGTGGGGAGCATAGTAGGACTTAAAGTAGAACCTGACGGTATCCACATCATGCTTGCAGAGAACCACACCAACTTCTTCCATGTGGATATGAACAAAAATCATCGCCTTGAGTTCAACAATAAAGAGCTCGACGTCAGCCTCACACAGCTCATTAAGGGCAGTCGCCGCAACGAAAACCACGAGCTTTTGGACGAGCACGGCGAAGTTATAGATCCCGACAAGATACATATTGACGCAGCCATAGAGCCGGACGACATCCGCATGACAGATAATACTGAGGATGAACAAGTACTGGTTGAGGGCTTTATCAGCAACCTCATCTACAAGGGCGACCACTACAGCTACGTCATCAACACTGATTTCGGGCAGGATTTCATCGTTGACGATGAGTATCTCTGGAACATGGATGACAGGGTCGGCCTTATCCTGCCCCTTGATAAGATGAAATTTACAGTTAAGAAATAAGGAGGAGCATATGAGATTTTCCAGAAAAACCCTAGGCATCCCATATGCCGTATTCCTGCTGCTATTCGTAGTTGCACCGCTCTTGGTGCTGTTCTACTATGCATTTACAAATGGACAGGGACAGTTCACGCTCCTGAATCTTACAGGCTTTTTTACAGATCCCAATACCGTTGGAACGCTTTTTTACAGCTTTGTCCTTGCCCTTACGACCACGGCTGTATGCCTTCTTTTGGCCTATCCCACAGCCTATATTCTGACTACCGGGAGACTTAAGAAGAATTCAGTTGTTATCATGATCTTCATCATGCCCATGTGGATCAATTTTTCCCTGCGTATTACTGCGCTGAAAGAGATCCTTGACCTGATAGAAGGGAATCTTGCATACTATCCGTTCCTTAATTCGGTGATTGGCATGACCTACGATTTTCTGCCCTTCATGATCCTGCCCATCTACAACACCCTTGCCAAGATGGACGGATCACTTATAGAAGCTGCAAAAGACCTGGGCGCCAACGACAGACATGCATTCCTGCGCATAACATTGCCCCTTTCTCTTCCGGGTATCATAAGCGGCGTATCCATGGTACTTCTGCCGGCCATGACCAACTATGTAGTGTTAGATATGTTATATAACAGTACCTATATCATGGGAAGTCTCATCGGCAGCTATTTTGCTGCATATAACTGGCACGGCGGCTCAATGATCGCACTGATCCTGCTTGGCATCATTTGTCTTTTCAATCTTATCAACGATGATGACAGGGGAGAAACCGTTAAGACAGGAGGTGCTCTGTTATGATAAGAAAGATTACCCGTGCAGGAATACCGATTCTGGTCATACTGTTTTTATACGTACCTATCCTTGTGCTTGCACTGTACAGCTTCACTGACTCAACCCAGATCGGAGCCATACGCTCTTTTACCCTGAAAAACTACGTGACGCTGTTCACTACCCCCGAGCTGCAGGAGATGATTCTCGGAACGATCCTCTTAGCCCTCTCTTCGGCGCTGCTGGCAACCATTCTCGGCACACTGGGCGCCATTGGAGCTTTCTATTCCCATAGGCGCACTACCGCCGCCATGGACACCGTGAACCAGATTCCGGTCATAAATGCTGATGTAGTTACAGGATTTTCACTGTGTATCCTCCTTGTAGTTGTTCTGGGCATCAATAAAGACAGCTTCCTTCCGCTGCTCATTGGACATGTAACCTTAAGTGCACCCTTTGTGTATCTCTCGGTTATCCCCAAGCTTAAGCAGATGGATTCAAGCCTCTATGAGGCAGCTCTGGACCTGGGCGCAAGGCCCTTCCAGGCCCTGAGAAAAGTGGTTATTCCCCAGATCCTTTCAGGTATAATCTCAGGATTTTCGCTGGCTATCACTCTTTCGCTGGATGACTATTTCATCGCCACCTATACCAAGCCGGCAACCTTTGACACTATCAGTACTTATGTTGTCAACGCCACAAAGGGTTCCCAGACCCACATCAAGACTGCTCTGTGGGCTCTGTCCACACTGATCTTTCTGATAGTCATCATCATCGTTGCCGTAAGGAATCTGAAATTCGAGCGACGGGAAATTAAAGAGGAGAGAGCCTGATGAAAGCAAGAATTGTTACGGCTGCGTTTTTGATAACAAGCGTTATTATGACAAACTTCATCCCCGCATCCGCTGCTGCAGAGGCTGATAAACCTGTAGTTCTGCGGGTTTGCAACTGGGAAGAATATATAGACCAGGGTGACTGGGATGATGACGAGGTTATAGACCTTGAGAGCGGCGATGTTTTCGGTCAGAACCCCATGGTAAAAGACTTCGAAGACTGGTACTACGAGACCTACGGAAAGAGAGTCAAAGTAGAATACTCCACCTTCGGTACCAACGAGGATCTCTACAACATGCTCACCATAGGCGATGTTTATGACCTTGTGTGCCCTTCGGAGTACATGATCATGAAGCTCATGGCAGATGATATGGTTCAGCCCCTCTCAGATGAGTTTTTTGACCCTACAATAGATACCAACTACTACATCAAAGGCGTTTCTCCCTACATCAGAAACATCTTTGAGACCCACGATATTAACGGTGTTACCTGGGATCGCTGCGCAGCAGGATATATGTGGGGTATAACCGGTTTCGTGTACAATCCGGATGTGGTGAGCAAAGAGGAAGCATCCACCTGGAAGTTGCTTGAAAATGCAGATTACAAGCGCCAGGTAACCATAAAGGACAATGTCAGAGATGCATATTTTGCCGCTGTGGGCGCCCTTAAATCAGATCTTCTGACTTCGGATGAATTTAAGAACAGGCCTGACTATGCCATGGCCTTGCAGGATGAAATGAACGACGTCTCCCTGGAAACGGTGAACAATGTTCAGGAATACCTTCAACAGGTAAAAGACAATCTGTATTCCTTCGAGACTGACTCAGGTAAGGCCGATATGATCACCGGCAAGGTTGTTGCAAACTACCAGTGGTCCGGAGATGCAGTATATACCATGGATCAGGCTGAGGAAGACGACTACTACTTAAACTTCGCCGCTCCCAGAGAAAGCACCAATATTTACTTTGACGGATGGGTAATGCTCAAGAAGGGAATATCCCAGGATCCTGCCAAACAGCAGGCTGCCGAGGCGTTTATCAATTTCGTTTCACGCCCCGACAACGCTATCCGCGACATGTATTATATCGGATATACCTCTGTCATCTCAGGAGGAGACGATGGACGGGTATTTGAATATCTTGAGTGGACCTACGGAGCTGAGGATGATACCGAGGATGTAACCGAATATCCGGTAGGATATTTCTTCTCTGGAGATCCTGACGATGAGGATTACATACTGACAGTTCCCACGGAACAGCTGGATCGCCAATTAGGCGCCCAGTATCCCTCCTCAGATGTAATCGACCGGGCTTCCATCATGATCTACTTTGATCAGGCACAGAGCGAAGTCATAAACCGCATGTGGATCCGGGTAAGGTGCTTTAATATCCTCAATGTGCCTGTATGGGTATGGATTGCAGGTCTTTTGGCAATCTGCGCTGCAGTTTTCCTTATTCTCAGGCATAAAGCAGCCAAAGAGAAGCTTTATAATTAAACAAACTTTAAGATGTCCTTAAAAGACTCAAGGTGATAGGTCGCCTTATCATAGTTTGCTGCACTTCCGATACCTGCGCCGTCAAAGCCTCCTGCAACAGCAGCATCTATGCCGGCTTCTGCATCCTCGATAACAAGGCAGTCCTTTGGCTCTTCTGTCAGGAACTGCGCAGCTTTTAAGAACACTTCCGGATCGGGCTTGGATCTTGTGATATTGGTGCCATCACTTATGGCGTCAAAGAAACCTTCCAGCCCGATCTGTTTTAATATGAACTTGGTATTTTTGCTTGATGATCCGATGGCAAGCTTAAGTCCCATATCCCTAAGAGTATTTAAAGTATCTCTGACCTCGTCTGAGAGGTCTTTTTCAGACATATTTTCAAGACTCTTTCTGTAGATGTCGTTCTTTTTGGTGGCAAGTCTTTCCTTCTCCTCATCTGAAAGAGCAGGTCCTGTGTACTTCTCCAGTATGATCTCAAGAGAATCCATTCTGCTGACGCCCCTGAGCCTTTCATTGATAGTCCTGTCAAAGGGAATATCCAGCTCATCTGCCAGCTCTTTCCATGCAAGATAGTGATATTCATCGGTAAAACAGATAACTCCGTCCAGATCAAAAATTATGGCCTTATATTTCATATCAGATGTAATCCTTTCCGCACAGGGGATCAATGGGACTAACTCCCATAAACTCAGATCTGCCCATTATTTTCTCTACAGTTGCATCGACAAAATCCGCACCTCCGCTGTAGGAATTAATATAAGTCCCGATCATGGGAGCATCAAACAGATGATATGGATACGAAGTCGATATCATCATCATAGGTATTTCTGATGCATGCCAGGGCGCATCATCTCCAAGCCCAAACACTACGTTCCAGTTGAGTCGCAAAGTAGTGTTATTTGAAGCATTTTCCATATTGCAGACATATAGATACAGATCAAAGGATTCCTTCATCTCAGCAACACTTCTGTACATCTCATGTAAAAGAGCCTTCTTCTCATCAGGCAGTGATGCCGGATCCATAAAATCAGCCGGGACAATTTTAACCCTTCTGTCCCTTACCGTAACTTCAAACCCTTCTGCTTCCAGCTTATCCTTCCACATCTTTACAAATGCGCTCTCCGGGTCCATTTCCTTGTCGATCACATTCAGGTATATCCTCCGGTATTTCTTCGGACTTAACGGCAAAAGAGCTTTCTCGTCCCTCACAAGAGTGACAGCCTTATCAGCCACCTCTTTTGCCCACATTCTGTGTTTGCTGCAGCCAACAACTGATAAATCTTCTTCCATAGGGACAAGACTTCCATTTTTTTGTTTCTCATGAAGTCCCAGGGATGCCTTTGTTGCAAGAATTCTCAGCACTGCCTCATCAAGTCTTTTTACGGACAACAAACCACTGCCAATACCCTCAAGCATGAAACCGTAATCTTCTTCAAGGCTCTTATTGAACAAAATCATGTCGCAGCCGTTTTCTATGGCAGTCGGTATGGCAATATTTCTGGGCATTGCGCTGGTAAATCCTACCATGGGAGTAGCATCTGTGGTTATAAGACCATTAAAGCCAAGGCGTTTTCTGAGAAGACCTCCAAGAAGCTCCTTAGAAAGAGATGCCGGCATCAACATGCTTCTTCTGTCAGCATTATTGTTAATCTCTTTTACATAAGCCGGCTGGGCAATATGTCCCACCATTACAGTCTTTGCTCCCTTATCTATAAGGCTTTTATAGATGTATCCGAAGCTGTCATCCCACTCTTTTACAGACAGAGAATTGACACTGGTGAGGATATGCTGGTCTCTTTCATCTATTCCGTCTCCGGGGAAATGTTTTATTGACACGGCAACATTATTTTCATCTGCACCATCCATATAGTGTGAAGCGAAGGAAACTATCTTCTCCGGGTCATCGCCAAAGGTCCTGACGTTTGTTATCGGATTATGAAAGTCTCTGTTGATATCCACGATAGGAGCAAAAGACCAGTTTAGTCCCAGTGCCGCCCCTTCCCTGCATGCAACATAACCCATCCTGTAGCCGTTTTCAGGATCCGCGGTTGCTGCAACTGCCATGGGCTTGCCAAAGGATGTCCCCTCTACAGCCAGTCCATCTCCACCACTCTCCGTATTAGCGGCTAATAAAAGCGGAATTTTGGCCATTGATTGTATTTTTCTGTGAGTATCCTGAATCTCTTTTGCTCTCCCACTTCTGTACATCATCCCGCCAACACCAATTCCACTGACGATTCCGCGAAGGACTTCATCTTCACTGCTAAATCCCATGGGGCAAAAAATCTGTCCGCATTTTTCCTCAAGGCTCATGTCCTCAAAGGTCTCTTTTACCCAATTTATAGCACTCTCGTCAAGAAAAAACGGATTCCCGGTATAATCGATTTCATAATTATCAAATGTCATATCAAACTCTCTTCTTCCAAAGAATTAAGCAAAGTATTTCCTGAGAAAATACGCCGGGCCACAGCTCCAGGCATGACAATAACTGTTTACAATGGTCCCTCCGTAAGGTGACTCGTCCGGGTTTTCGGGATTATACAGCTCCCAGAAGGTATCTGCACCGTTTTGGATCATTCCGCCCCAGTACTGTCTCATGAGATTGTGAGCGTCTTCTTTCCTGCCAAGCTTAATAAGCGCATCTATATAGTTGTGATACATATAAGGAGTAACCATTTTAACAGCACCGTCGCAGCCATTTAGTCTTTCCAAAAGCCTGAGTGCAGCGCTACCTTCAACGGCATTTCCAAGTATCATCCATATCTGAGATGCAAAGGAGATCTGTCTGTCTTTCCCGCTTACGTACATGCCCATTTTTTCATCATATAAAAAAGTATTGGCTGCATCCTTTACTTTGTTGTAAAGATCAGCATACTCTTCCTCTGAGAGCACATCTCCGACCTGCTCGGCAAGCTCAATTGCTGCCTCCAGCGCGTACAGGAATATCCCCTGCGCACTTGCCTGTTTATTCAGCTCCAGATTCCAGTCCACAAAGCACCAGCCAAGAACGTCAAGGTCCCTTACTACATAGTGTTGGTCAAGGCCTTCTCTGGCAAGACTGATCTGTCTGCGGCATACCTGCCACAGATCCTCCAACGCCTCCTGGTCACCTGTCTTTCTGTAATAATCCCTGAGAATGACCACAAAAAACAGAGAATAGTCAAACATACAGGTGTCGTCTACTTCAGGCTCAGGCTCCAAAAATACGCAGGCTCCGACTCTTCCGTTCTCCTGAGTAAGCGCACCGAACAGGTAAAGACAGGATTTGACCATATCATTCATTCTGTAGGTTTCATAATTGGCCAGAGCCTGTATCCTAAGATCTCCTATCCACAGCCTTCTGTCTCTTTTAGGTCCATCCTCAAACACTGTCTGCATGCAATCTTTGAGGGTTTTTACAGCCACCTTGTCCATCTCTCTGTCCAAGGGATCTGCCGCCTCATAGGGTAAAAGATCCGTATCTCTGGCAGAAGTGACAGCCTTGGCCCAAGCTTCGGAAATCTGAAGGTCAAATCTTGAACTGATATCCATAACCTCAATCCTTACAAATCTGAATGAATATCGTCTGTCAAAGTCCAGCCTTCCGGGGACTACATCCACCTTTACCAGCTCTTCCTGTATCCATGATGCGCTTACCCAGCCACTGTATTCTGATGCATCCTCAAACAGCTCTACTTCTCTTTCGGCAAAGCGTACTCTTAAAAGCACCGGAGCATCTGCATGAGCTCCTATGTTCTTAAAAGCAAGAGAAAGATATCCAACCAGATGTCCGCCAAAGTCAAGGATGACCTCATCACCCTTTTTTAGTGACATAGTCCTGAAATCCCGGAGACTTTTTTTCTTTATTCCCTTGCTGTCCCTTGTAATACTTACTGTTTCGGCTACAGCAATCTCTTTTTCATTTATCCTTGGGAAAAGAGTCGTTGCTTTTTTCAATAATCTTAAGTCTTTCATGCTTTCAATAATCTCTTTATCAAATCATTGTTGTTCAGGTAAATAAGGAAAACAACCAGCAATACTGCATTTATAATTGACTGCATCGTTGCATTCACTGAGTTTGAGAATACAGCAAAGGTAGAATTTAAAAGTGACATGCAAACAGCCGCCAAGAGAAAGCCAATCTTCTCGTTTGTGAATCTGCCGATATATCCTGCGATAAACATAGGGAGAAATGCTGTAAACATGATGGCTATACTGCCAAAATTGAGCTGTCCTCCATTTATTGTCGTATTTCTGGCCGCATTAAGTGTTCCCACTATACCCATCAGGCCTCCACTGATCCCATAACAGATCAGAGTGTTTTTTACCTCATTGATACCTGTAGCCACAGCCACCTTCTGTCCCGACTTAAGTGCGTTGTAGTCATATCCAAAGGCCGTTTTATCAAAAGTAATTATCATAAATGCAAGGACTGCCGCTATTATCAATGCTGCATAGACCCAGGTTCCTGTAAGAGCGGACATTGAAGGATTTTGAACTTCACTCATAACATATTTGCCACCGGTTATTGTGTACATAATTCCCTCATACACCAGCGTTACTCCCAGTGAGACTATGATGGGAGGCAGTCTTAATATGCAATATGTAAGACCCGATATTAGTCCAAGTATCACACCTGCAACAAGGGATATACAAAGCATCACCGGCGCAGAGCCATTTCCCCCGGAGAGAATCCCATAGGTTATTTTTGCCCCTATGATAGATGACAGACCGGCCATTGATCCCAGGGAGAAATCAAATCTTCCGCTGTTCAGATTTATGGAAAGAGCCATGGTTGTGATCATCACAATAGCTGTATAAACTATGAAATTGTCAAAGCTTTTCATATTTGAAATCACACTCTGTCCATTTAACAGGCAAAGAGTCTGCAAAACCACAAGGGTTACAACCGGTATGGCCAGTGCGTTTACGATTCTCTTCGGGGTACTCATAGCTAATCTCCTTATTACTCTGTATTACTTACTCTCTACAAGGCTTTTTACATCCTGATAGGTGACCTGACTTCCGATAATGCTATCAAGTGTCTCTTTGTTGTAGATGGGTGAATCACCGTTGTCATTGACAAAATACTCATCGAAGGTTGCCTTGTCTGTTGCTACCAGATAGCCCTGATTGAGCGATACAGCATTTCCCTCATCATTTCTGATAAGATTTCCGTCAATCGCATTTGAAACCAGCGCAAATACAGGTCCGATAGATGATGAATACTTACCTGCAAGATATTTAAGACTTCCACTCTCCATTGACTGACTGTTCATGGCAGTAAAGGAATCAATATCGGCAAAAGGTATATTTTCCTGTGAAAGTGTCTGTGCAAAGAATGTAGTTGCCATTCCAACTGAAAGGAATGCTTCGGGAGCCTTCTGAATAGCTGCACCAAGCTCATCTGTTGTTGTATCGCCATATCCCTGGAGGTATGCAACAAGTTCAACATCGCCGGAAACCTTTGAAAGATCAATTCCCTGATCCTGGAAAATCTGTCCCACGATCGCTCCCATGTCATTTGCTCCGCCGTAGGTACAACCAAGTCCCGTAAGAATACCGGCTGCTCTGAAAACGTGCATAGGATTGGGAATGAAAGCGCCATAGAGAGCCACCTTCTTTACTCCCTGATTTTTAAAATACTCGCCCATAGCTTTTCCTGCCTCAAATTCAGTGGCATTTGAAGGTCCGATCTGGCAAACGAAGTGCTCATAACCTTTGTATTTTTCATACTGCTCGTCATCAAGAACTCCTGAAGCTATTGCATAGTAAAGGCCATACTGCTCGCAGGTCTCAATCTGCTGCGCTCTGTCGCTGCTGGATAAAGAGATAACTGCGTCATATCCCTTTGATGCAAATTTTTCAATAGCGGCCTTCTCGTCTTCAGCACTTGCCAGCGCATCAGTGTAATCGAAGGTAACATCATAGTTTTCCTGAATATACTTCTCATAGTAATTTCTAAATCCCAGGGCTTCCTCCCCGCTGACATCTGCTACAAGCACTCCGATTTTCTTGGCTTTACCGGAAGACTGAGTAGTTGTTTCAGCTTCCTGTGCCGGTGCTGCGTTATCAGCACTGCCCTGTGCAGCAGGTGCCGAATTTCCGCATCCTGCCATCACTGTCATAGCCCCGGCCATGATAAGTCCGATCACTTTTGTAAGTTTTTTGTTCATAATATTTTCCTCCTTTATCTTGGTAACAGTGCTGTCCTGTAATTCATGCTGGTTACATAAACAACAGCCAGGAAAAAGACTGCACTGATCACCTGTGTAATGCCGTATGCTGCGCTGCTGTCTATGCCTATCTCAAGGATGTCATTCAGCAAAATATATGAGAAGCCACCGATCAGTGCCGCGTAAATCTTACTTCTTGCACCTCCTGAGATTGGCATTCCTCCGAAAACGATCGCAATAAAGATATTCATTCCTATACTTGATGCTGTTGTAGTAGTAACCGATGGGGTATAGCAAAGTGTCAAAAATGCTCCGAGGCCGATTCCGATTCCCGCCATCACAAAGGCCAGGATCGTATATTTACTTGCCTTTATTCCTGTAAGCTCTGCACAAATTGGATTTCCGCCCACAAATTTCATCCTTCTTCCGGCCTTCGTAAACTGGAATACAAAGAAGCATATGGCAAAAAAAGCTATTAAAAGCACTGCCTTAAAACCTATGTTGTCAAAGGGCTTTACAACTTCGCTGGGAATACTTATTCCCCCAAGAGCTCCTCCATAACTTGTGATGATCTGTGCCGAGAGAGCTGAAAGAACCGACATCATGGCAACAGTTGTCACGAAGGGAGGTATATGAAAAACCGAGGCCAAAATCGAATTCAGCAGTGAAGCTGTGATACCCACCGCGAATATCGCGACGATCATCAATATAAGGCTCTGAGTATTGTTATAGGTCATAACTCCCATAGTGGCTGCAAAAAGTGTTGATGCTCCAAGGCTTATATCAAAGGTGCCAAGGGTATAAATGAAGATCGCCCCAGTAGCAACCACCACAAGAACAAGAGCCTCATTAAATACTATTTTCAGGTACATATCCAGCCTGTAGCCATTTATGCTTACCACCGCCAGAAATGCTGCAAACAAAACCAGTAAAGCAGCAATGGGAAGCAAGGATATGAGTTTTTGTTTTATGTTGGTTTTCCTTTTATCTGTCATCTCTTTTACCTTCCTCAGATCATGTAGCTTATGATGTCTCCCTCGCTGAGGGTACTGCTTCTCTTAAACTCTCTTGTGATCTCTCCGTCCTTCATAATGAGTATTCTGTCACTCATACCTATCAGCTCCGGCAGCTCCTCGCTTATCATAAGTATTGCCTTGCCTTCATTTTTGAGCTTTACCATGAGCTGGTACATCGCCTGCTTGACTCCGATATCCACGCCTCTTGTGGGGCAATCCAGAATCAGTATCTCGCTTCCGCAGCCTATCCATTTACCAAAGACAACCTTCTGCTTATTGCCACCCGAAAGCTGACTTACTGCCTGATCCATATCTGAACATTTGATCTTAAGTTCATCCACCTGTTTTTTTACATATTTTTTCTCACCGAATGAAGTAACAAGGTTCATTTTGTTTTTAAAGATATTCATTCCGGCGATAGCAATGTTGTCTTTTATACTGGCATCGAGACACAAAGATTTCTGGTCTCTGTCTTTCGACACATATCCGATCTTTTGTCCCATTGCATTGTGAGGGCTGAGTATCTCTTTTCCACTACCGCAGATAACATGTCCCGAATCAAGCTTTAGCGCTCCGAAAAGGGCTTCACCCAGATCGTGCATTCCGCTGCTCGCAAGACCACCGACTCCCACAATCTCTCCGCGGTGGAGCTCCAGAGAAACGTCCTTTAAATTATCTTTGTAGTTCAGGCTTTGAGCGCTGAGAACCACTTCATCAAGAGATGTACACTCGGTATCCGCCCTGTAATAATCACCTTTAAGCTCTCTTCCTATCATGCTGCTGCGGATGGCATCTGCATCAAATTCCTCTTTTTCAAAGGTCCTTATGATGTTTCCATCCCTGAGTACCGTCAATGTGTCGCAGACTTCCATGATTTCGTCCAGATCATGAGATATAAAGATCACCGACTTTCCGTCATCCCTCATTTTCCTGATCAGACTGTACATGATCTGCCTTCCATCGTGGGACAGCGCAGTTGATGTTTCATCGATGATCAGAATATCCGGGTTTTTCATGATGACTTTGGCTATTTCAACCAGCTTCCTGTCCTGAAAATCCAGCCTTCCCATCGCATCCCTTCCGCTGATTCCTGTTATCCCAACGCTTTTAAGAGCCTCATCTGCTTTTCTTTCCAGTTTGTTTTTGTCCACAAGGCCAAATTTGTTTTTAAAGCTCCCAAGCTCAGCAAGAAACATGTTCTCAGCTACCGATATTCCTCCAATGGTCCCGCTTTCCTGAACAACCATTCCAATGCCCTTGTTCAGTGCATCTATCATACTGGCCGGTTCCCATCTGTTTCCCTTAAAAGATATCTCGCCTTCATTTGCTTTCTGCATTCCGGCAGCTATTGAGGAAATAGTGGATTTTCCTGATCCGTTCTCACCGATCAGTCCTCTGATCTCACCGGGATAAACTGCAAGGTCAACCTTGTTAAGAGCCACGACACTTCCGAATCGTTTGCTGATATTCTTCATTTCAAGAACTGGTTTATTCATAACTGCCCATTCCTTTCTGTAACGGCGCTCTTTATGATGCAATTATATGTTTAAAAAACACTGAATATAATTCACAAAATCGCTCAATATTATTGATGTTTTATGATTTAAATATAATAATTTTTATATAAATCTTTGATTTTTTGACATCTACTTGCCGAGCAGATATAGTAGATTTAATAGGAGCCCTCAATATAAGGAGATAAAATGGACGCTAATGCATTAAAGCAGCATATATACGATGTTACAGAGGTGGAAGCATTTTATAGAGATTACTACCTCGCAGGTAAGAACCCGGATTCGCTTAGAGAATTTCTTAAGAATCTTGACATGGAAATGGTGCTGAGTAAGCACCTTCTGATCAAAGAAAAAAAAGAAACAATCCCCGATGTTTATGAGGATTATTTCTTTTTTGATCTGTCTGACAATGACAGTATTATTGTTCAAAAACACGAAAGATACAGCCCCGATATTGAGCATAGCCATACCTTTTTTGAAATCTCATATATTTACGATGGCAGATGCACCCAGACTATATCGGGCAATACCATTGAGATGAGAACAGGAGATTTCTGCGTGATCCCACCGGGAATCAGGCATTCTTTTGCGGTATTTGACGACACTATCGCCATAAATATAATGCTACGCCGTGATACACTTCACACTATGTTCTACTCCTTTCTCAACACCCGTAACATCCTCTCATCCTTCTTTCTGAACAACATTTATGCCAAAAAGGCGAACGATTATATAATGTTCAGGACCGGCCAGGACGCGGCCATTTCCGAGTCCTTCATATGGATGTTAACAGAGAGTCGCAACAAGGAAGAGTACCACTACCAAGCCATAACAAACACCCTACTCCTCGACTTCTATCTGATAATAAGACGGTACTCCGAATCTGTTCAGATGCCCCTGTTCGACTCCAGAGTAGATGTCCAGCGCTATGCTCTTATCCAGTATATTCAGGAAAACTACAAAGATGTTACCTTGTCGGATCTGTCAAATAAGTTCCACTATTCCAACGAATATACATCAAGGCTGATAAAAGAGCTCACAGGCATGAATTACACAGAAATCCTGCGAACTGTCCGAATCGAAAGATCGCAGGATCTTCTTGCCAATTCCACCATGACGGTGCAGACCATAGCAGAAGCTGTTGGGTACGATACCACAGAGCATTATATAAGACAGTTTAAAAAGCACACAGGCATGACACCCTCTGCATATCGCAAACAGTCCACATCAAACAGAACCAGGTAAAAGAGCTCTCGTGACCTGTCAGATATCATCCGCGATATCGATGTTCTCGCCTGTAATCCCTACCCAAGCGCCGTCCTTAGCCTCAGATGACTCAGCGTGTGCAAGGAGCCACTTATTTGTAGCTGTGATGAGCTTGTCCTCCTGATTGGCAGGTGTAAAATCAGGCTTACCAACGTTGGTTCCCTTAGGAAGTCCAACAAGTACCTGGAATCCTGAATCCTTGCTTGCCTGGCATGGAGCGTAGTGAAGTGCTGTAGCATAAACCTCTACCATAACTCCCTTTGGTACAAGGAAAGCCTTAACCTTGCTTGAATCGATCTTGTAATCAACAATCTCCTCTCTCTTTGCAAGAAGAAGGATAAAGTCTGTTGTTCCGAGGTTGATCTCGCTTGAACGGTGATACTCAAGGCAGTTGAGCTTGGTGTTGTGTCCGTTGCACCATCCGAACTGCATTGGAGATCCGCCAAATAATGAGTTTGTGATCTTCTCTGCTGCAGGTAGCTCCTGAAGAGCCTTCTCCTCAGCTACATAATCTGTCCCCTCAGGGATCGGAGTCTTGTCGCGAAGAGCCTCTTCAATCTGCTTCTTCTCCTCTTCATACCCCTCAATGATCCTTCCGTAATTAACAAATTCTGGGTCTGTAACCTTATAAATCTTCATATCGTCCTCCTATAAAATCAAAATACTTCCTCAATAATCAATGATACACCAAGCCTTATCATTTTTCTTATCAATCTGTATCAAAAATACTTCAAAAATTGCTGATAGTTGTGCTATTATTGTTAGCGTATCTGTCAACCATTTATTCGCATTACATCCGGAGGTTTCCAATGGGAGGATTTTTTGGTGTAGCGTCTCGTGAAAGTGCAGTATTTGACCTCTTTTATGGTACTGACTATCACTCACACCTTGGCACACGTCGTGCCGGACTCGCAGTTTACGATAAAAAGAAAGGGTTCGACCGCTCTATACATAACATAGAAAGGTCCTACTTCAGACCCAAGTTTGAGGATGAAGTGGCTAAAATGGAAGGCCATCTCGGAATCGGCTGTATTTCCGATTTTGAGCCTCAGCCCCTTATTGTCAGGTCGCATCATGGCACCTACGCAATTACCACAGTTGGTAAGATCAACAACATCGAAGAAATAACCAACAAGCTCTTTGCCGACAACAGATCTCACTTCCTTGAGATGAGCGGTGGAGATATCAATCCCACAGAGCTTGTAGCTTCTATTATCAATCAGAAAGTAACTATCGTTGAGGGAATACGTTACGCCCAGGAGATAATCAAGGGCTCAATGTCCCTTCTTCTTATGACTCCTGAAGGCATCTATGCAGCCCGTGACCGTTTCGGAAGAACTCCTGTTGAGATTGGTCACAAAGATGAGGGCTACTGCGTCTGCTTTGAAAGTTTTTCCTATCTTAATCTTGGATATGATCCCTATAAAGAACTCGGCCCCGGCGAAATAGCCTATATCACACCGGAGAGCGTTGAAATTGTGGCCCCTGCCTTTGACGAAATGCGCATCTGCACATTCCTGTGGATCTACTACGGATTCCCTGCATCTACTTACGAGGGACTCAGCGTAGAGAGGATCAGATACGGCTGTGGTGGCAAGCTTGCTCAGCGTGATATGCAAAGAGGCCTTCACCCTGACCTTGTAGCCGGCGTTCCGGATTCAGGTGTTGCTCATGCCATCGGCTATTCCAACACCTCAGGAATCCCTTATTCAAGACCTTTTGTCAAGTACACACCAACCTGGCCAAGATCCTTTATGCCCACAGTTCAGTCTAGACGTGATCTTATCGCCAAGATGAAGCTTCTTCCCATCAATCAGCTCATCAACAACAAGAGCCTTCTTCTTATCGACGACTCAATCGTAAGAGGCACACAGCTGAGAGAAACCACAGAGTTTTTATACAGGAGCGGCGCAAAAGAGGTACATATAAGACCCGCATGTCCTCCGCTTATCTACGGATGCAAGTACCTTAACTTCTCACGTTCCAACTCCGAAATGGAGCTTATTACAAGACGTGTAATAGAGAAACTCGAGGGATACCCAAGTCCCAACGAAGAAACCGTAAGAAAATACACTGACCCCGATTCACCTCAGTATGAGGCAATGCTCGAAGAGATCAGAAAAGAGCTCAACTTCACATCTCTTCACTACCACCGTCTCGACGACATGGTGGAGGCTATTCCGATCGAGCCCTGCAGGCTTTGCACCTACTGTTGGAGCGGCAAAGAGTAACTTAGATATAAAAGGATAGAGACATGAAACATATCATTTTTCATGTGGATGTTAACTCTGCCTTCCTTTCCTGGACAGCAGTTAAGAGATTAAAAGAAAATCCCGATTCCATAGACCTTAGGACCATTCCTTCCGTTATCGGAGGGGATGTTAAGACCAGGCACGGAATTGTTACCGCCAAATCTATCCCTGCCAAAAAATACGGGATCCAGACTGCTGAGCCCATAGCAAGTGCTCTCCAGAAATGTCCCAAGCTCGTGGTTGTTCCATCGGATTTTAAGACCTATCACGAGTATTCAAGCGCCTTTATCGGTATCCTCAGGACCTACTCCGAAGTTCTTGAGCAGGTCTCCATTGATGAGGCTTATCTTGATGTCACTTCTTTAAAAGACATCTATCCATCCCCTGATTTTCCGCTAAACGTCGCACAGATGATCCGCGACGAGATCAGGGATAATCTCGGCTTTACTGTAAATGTCGGCATTTCCAGCAATAAACTCCTTGCGAAAATGGCCAGTGATTTTACAAAGCCCGACAAAACTCACACACTGTTCCCAACGGAAATCAAAGAAAAAATGTGGCCTCTTGATATTGGAGAGCTGTACGGCTGCGGCAAAAAGACAGCAGAAAAGCTCCGCTCAGTCGGCATAAGGACCATAGGAGATGCTGCGTCATATTCCAAGGAACTGCTTACCTCGCTCCTTGGCGAAAAGGCCGGAGAATACATATATCAGAGCGCCAATGGCATTGGCTCTGAAACCGTACATCCCGAGAGGGACGATCCCAAGAGCTACTCCAATGAGACCACCACCAAAAACGACATAACTACAGCCAATTTTGAGACGGATATGCCCCCGATTGTAAGGCATCTCTCAGATAAAGTTTCCGCAAGGCTTAAAAGAGATAACGTCTATGGCGGAACTATAAGCGTGCAGGTTAAGACCAGTGAATTTAAGCGCTTTTCAAGGCAGCTCCGTCTTGCCGAGTCCACAAACGATGCGGATACCATATACGAAAACGCTCTTATGCTCCTGGGAGAGCTCCTGACAGGCGATAACGGTATTTTTGAAGAAGGAGTCGGTATTCGTCTTGTGGGTGTTGGTGTGGATCACCTTGATAACGGGACCTTCAGGCAGGGCAATCTCTTTGACTGGATGACTACCGGCCAAAAAGAGCTCCGGGCAGAAAAAGAAAAGAAAGAAAAAGACGATAAGCTTGAAAAAATGGAAAGATCCATCCGCGATAAATTCGGGGATGGACTGATACATAAAGGCTTTTGACAAAAAAGACCGCTGTTTACGGCGGTCTTTGGTATTTTATACTGCAGCAAGTTCCTGAACCTGCGCGCGTTTCTCATAAAGAACGCATCCGCCCTTGTGGTCGTCAAGAAGAACGCCCTCGGACTGAAGATCCAGGAAAAGCTTGGATTTCATAGCTTCCCTGAGGGAAGTGTCTTTTACATTGATATCAGAATAAGGTGAGAATGGGCATGGCTCTGCGCCTCCCTGTGAGTTGATGTGGAAGAAACCTCTTCCTGCAGCGATGCATCCGCCTGAATTCTTCTCATCTCCAGGGAATGATACGAATACCATCTCAGGATGCTCTCTTCTGAGTCTCATGATCTCTGCCTTTAAGTACTCTCTGTCCTCATCACCTGGTGCAAGGTGCTCAGAATTCTCATCTACAGGTACAAATTCAACGAAAATAACCGCCTTGCAGCCTTTCTCGGACATCATACTGATGAAACTCTCAGAGGAAACCTCTTTTAAATTGTCAGTTGTCACTGTTACAGATGCTCCGAAGATAAGGCCTCTTCTCTTAAGCTCATCCATGTTTGAAACGAGCTTCTCGTATACGCCCTCTCCTCTTCTCCTGTCAGTAGCTTCCTGCTCGCCTTCTATACTCATGATGGGGATCAGATTACGGTTCTTATCAAATTCGTCGAAGTACTTCTCTGTCATGAAAGTTCCGTTCGTAAAGATAGGGAAGAGGATTGACTGCTTCTTGCCTGCAGCCTCTATTACTCCGCGCCTGAGAAGTGGCTCTCCTCCTGCAAGAAGAATAAAGCTTACTCCTAGGTCATCAGCTTCATCGAATATCTTGCTCCAATCCTCATCCGAGAGCTGCTTAACAGGCTCATTGTCATTGGTAGCATCATTACATCTCGAATAACAGCCTGCACAGTGAAGGTTGCAGCTGCTGGTAATGCTTGCAATAAGGAATGGCGGAACATGTTCTCCTGCCTCTTCCATCTTGGCTCTCTTTTTGGAAGCTGCGCTGCTGGCAATAGCGAATTTAGCCATATATGCGCTCTCCTTGGGGTTTCTGAGAGTAGCTCTTACGGCGTCGGCAACAACACGCTCAACTCCTCTGGTCATATACTCCTGAATATCAAAGTCTTTACTCATAACGTGATCCTCTTATATTTGTCATTGATACAAATGATTATATCACGTTTTATATTTTTTGCAATTATATTGTGTGCTATTTTTTAATCATTTCTGATAGAAGGGTCTAGCCCTATTTCTTTTGCACGATCTGTGAGGATCTTCTTGATCTCTTTTTCTGTATATGTCTTAAATCCGGCTTCTTCCAAAGTGTTCTTAAACACATTGTCGTTCTCGTAATACTTTTTGCTGCCGGTATAAGTGTAATGATAATAGATGTGCTCTGTATCATTTTTATCCTCAGAGAGGAAATAGACCATGAGCTGAGTGTCCTTCCACTCCTCCATATCGATCTCTACATCATCCCCGAAATCAAAATCATTGACCGTCAAGAAATAATGCATCTTGTAGAAGAAATGATATCTGGCATCAGCATCAAGGAAACCATAGTCATATATCGCAAGATTCGCTCCGCCTTTGTCAAATTCACCTACAAAGCCCTGTTCGCTGATATTTCCCTCACGTCTCTCAGCCTCTACATATGTTATATATCTTATATATAACTTGCCTCCGACCTCTTTGATCACAAAGCTGAGTTTGGCAGGAAGCATATCAGGGTCACTGCGGGCAAAGACCAAAAGCTCATATTCACCGTCACTTCCGCAGTCAATATATTTGTAATCATAAATGGGATAATCAGCCTCAGCATCATAGTCTTCGAATTCGCAGTCCATTATTGCCTCTGCTTCTCCATTGAGATACGCAGTGTATAGGCCTGTTGTATCTCTTTCATCCCGGTAGTATTTCTTTTCATAAGAAACCAGCAGATTCTCGGGCGTCACATCCTTAAACCAGGAAAATCTCTCTTTCTCATTGCCGAAATACCAGGACTGCTCGCCGTCCTTGATCTCTTCTAAGGTTATCGTATTGTCCTCGATAAACATTCTGTAGAAGGTATTCATGCCCCAGTATGCATCGGCAGATTCACGCATAGTTGCGTAAACCATGTATTTTGCATCTTCATCTTCTATGATGTATACGCTGTCAATATCACTCAGACAGGGCTCGACATCCAGCGCTCTGAAGGCATCCATTTTCCATTCGCTAAGCGCCTTGTCATCTGTAGTCTCATAGATTGAAGTCTGATATAGCTTGGTCTCATCGCCCCAGAAGGTCTTTATCACCTCCAGATATCCATCCCTGTCCAAATCATCTATTGCATAGCCATAATCTATAAAGGGTGAAAAGACCTCCATATCCTCCTCAGTAAGCTCCCAGAGATCAGAATTGTCACTGATAACCGCAAGCTGCTCTTCATAAGGATATGCCGGCTCGTACGCATCTTCCGGCTCCTCAGGCTCGGGTTCTTCCACAGGTTCATTCTGCTGAATGTCTTGTGTAGCCTCAGCCGCCGGGGCAGTATCTGCCTCGATAGCTGCGTTATTGGAATTAAGTCCACCACAGCCCGTTGTCAAAAGAGCTGTAGCCAGTATTATCAGTAATTGTCTTCTCTTCATGCGCAACACCTTATTTTCTTAAATCAGCTTTGTTGTCCACTTCGTGCAGTCAAGAACGTCCGTAGCAAGGTCCTGATAGAAGTCAGGTTCATGGCAGACCATAATAACTGTGCCCTTGTACTCCTTGAGAGCTCTGTGAAGCTCCTCCTTTGCATCGACATCCAGATGGTTTGTGGGCTCGTCCAGCACAAGAATATTGGACTCTCTGTTCATAAGTTTGCAGAGCCTTACCTTGGCCTGCTCACCTCCGGAGAGGACCTTACATTTACTCTCGATGTGCTTGGTTGTAAGTCCGCATTTAGCAAGGGCTGACCTTACCTCGTACTGTGAAAAGCCCGGGAATTCATTCCAGATCTCCTCAAGGCAGGTGGTCTCGATATCCGGTGGCATCTCCTGCTGGAAATAGCCTATCTCAACGTTTTCACCCCTCTGGACCTTACCGGAGATCGGAGGGATTATACCGAGGATACTCTTTAAAAGAGTTGTCTTTCCGATTCCGTTTGCTCCTGTAAGAACAGTGAAGGTGTTTCTCTCAATGGCCAGATTAAGCGGCTTTGAAAGGGGTTCATCATAGCCTATCACAAGGTCTTTTACCTCAAAGAGGAACTTGCCGGGGGTTCTGGCTGTCTTGAAATAAAACTCAGGCTTTGGCTTCTCCTGAATCTTCTCGATGAGGTCCATGTTATCAAGCTTCTTCTGCCTTGCCATGGCCATATTTCTTGTGGCAACCCTGGCCTTATTTCTTGCAACAAAGTCTTTAAGCTCGGCAATCTCCTGCTGCTGTCTGTTGTAAGCTGCCTCTCTCTGCGCCTTCTGAGCCTCATAAACTTCCATAAACTTGTCGTAGTCGCCCACATATCGCTCCAGAGCATGAGTATAGCCGTCCATGTGGTAGATGATGTTTACCACGCTGTTGAGGAACGGAATATCATGGGAGATAAGGATAAATGCGTTCTCGTACTCCTGAAGATATCTGGTGAGCCACACGATATGCTCTGCATCCAGATAGTTTGTAGGCTCATCAAGAAGCAGGATATCGGGCTTTTGTAAAAGAAGCTTCGCCAGAAGGATCTTGGTTCTCTGTCCGCCGGAGAGCTCAGTGACATCACGGTCAAGCCCAAGTTCCAAAAAGCCCAGAGCCCTTGAAACCTCCTCAATTTTTGAATCTATCAGGTAGAAATCGTGATTGGTGAGAAGATCCTGGATGGTTCCAAGCTCTTCCATATAATCCTCAAGCTCTTTTTCATTTGCCTCACCCATGGCATCGCAGATCTCGTTCATTCTGCGCTCCATGTCAAAGAGCTCATCATAGGCAGATGCCAGCACATCCTTTATTGTCATGCCCTGCTTTAAAACTGCATGCTGATCAAGGTAACCAACCTTCACGTTCTTGGCCCACTCGATCTTACCCGCATCAGACATAAGCTGACCGGTGATGATATTCATGAAAGTCGACTTTCCTTCGCCGTTTGCGCCCACAAGGCCGATATGCTCACCCTTAAGGAGCCTGAAGGAAACATCATCGAAGATAGCTCTGTCACCAAAACCGTGGGTCAGATGCTCAACATTTAAAATACT
>JAGBMP010000117.1 GCA_017634825.1 Butyrivibrio sp. | reverse complement strand
GTTGATCTCCTCGTATAAAAGAGGCATCTCAATGCTTCTTGGAACGCTTCCCCAGGCAGCCTCGTTTAGTACATAGTCTACGCCCTTGGTTGCTTCCATGCAGGCATCAAGGTCTCTGATGTCCTTCTCGATGAAAGTAAAATTTGGATTCTCCATGAAAGGCTGGATGTTCTCGATGTGACCTGTTGAGAGGTTATCCATGCATCTTACTGTGTAGCCCATATCAAGAAGGGCCTCACATATATTTGATCCGATAAAGCCCGCTCCGCCTGTTACCAGGAATACGGAATCTGCGGGGAATTTTAATTCTCTAAATCCCATTATTTATTACTCCTTATTACAGCCTCCAGTAGTCGAATTCCGGAGCCTTATACTCATTCATGTCGTAGATGCCCTTGATATCAAGGAATACCTTGGTCTTGTGAGCTGCATTGAAGAACTTCGCAATGTCTGCTGCCTTGTAATCCTTGAAGTCCTCGTGAGCAACAGCTACAACAACAGCATCCATGTCTTTTACTGCTGAAAGATCTTCAAAGGTAATACCATAGAGTCTCTTAGCCTCAGCTGAATCAGCCTGAGGATCAACAACGATAGGTGTGATTCCATACTCTCCGAGCTCGTTGTAGATATCAATAACCTTGGTGTTACGTGTATCAGGGCAGTTCTCCTTGAAGGTAAATCCAAGGATTGCTACCTTTGCATTCTTAACTGAAATGTCATTGGCGATAAGACGCTTAACCAGTGACTCAGCGATATACTTGCCCATGTCATCGTTGATACGTCTTCCTGAAAGGATGATCTGTGAGTGATATCCAAGCTCCTCAGCCTTGTAGGTAAGGTAGTAAGGATCTACGCCGATGCAATGTCCGCCGACAAGTCCCGGGAAGAACTTCAGGAAATTCCACTTGGTTCCTGCTGCCTCCAAAACGCTCTTTGTATCGATTCCCATTCTGTGGAAGATCATTGAAAGCTCGTTCATGAAAGCGATGTTGATATCACGCTGTGAATTCTCGATAACCTTGGCAGCCTCAGCAACCTTGATGGACTGTGCTTTGTAAACACCTGCAAGAGCAACCAGGCTGTAAACCTTGGCAACTGTCTCAAGTGTCTCCTCATCCATACCGGATACGATCTTGGTGATGGTATCAAGTCTGTGAACCTTATCACCGGGGTTGATACGCTCAGGTGAATAACCAACCTTGAAATCAACACCGCACTTAAGGCCTGACTCTGCTTCAAGAATAGGAACACAGATATCCTCTGTAACTCCGGGATATACTGTTGACTCATATACTACGATGGAACCCTTTGTAAGGTACTTACCAAGGGTATGGCTTGCTCCCTCAACAGGTGAAAGGTCAGGAGTGTGATCGTCATTAACAGGTGTAGGAACTGCGACAACGTGGAACTTGCACTCGCGGAGCTTCTCAGGGTCAGCTGTGAACTCAACTGTTGTCTCCTTGATGGCATCGTCTCCTACCTCTCTTGTGGGGTCGAATCCCTTCTTGTAAAGTTCAACCTTCTCAGCGTTGAAATCATATCCTACAACCTTGATCTTCTTGGCATAGGCTACTGCGATAGGCATTCCTACGTATCCAAGACCTACAAGTGAGAGTTTCTCTTCTCCTGAAAGGAGCTTCTCATATAAATCCATTGTATTTCCTCCAAAAATCAAATCATTATTTAACGATTCTTTTTATCTCTTCAATATACGTCAATATTATACTACGCCTGTCAAACTTCTGCTCGACGTACCTTCTTGCCGCCTCTCCCATGGCTCTGCGCTGATCTGTGTCAAGCTCTGTAAAACGCTCAAGAGCCGAAATAAGGTCTTTTGCATCCCTGGGTCTTACTAAAAATCCGGACTTCTCAGCATCCACAATCTCTCTGCAGCCGCTTATATCCGAGGCAATAACAGGTCTTCCGGTGGCTGCCGCCTCCATGAGGACATTGCTCATTCCCTCATGATACGAAGGGTGAACTATGGCATCGGCCTCCCTGATGTAGGGATGGATGTCTTTCTGATAGGGAATGACCTTCAGGATTCCGGCCTTTTCCGCCTCATCGGCAATGCTCTTAAAGTCATCCTCACAATACCCCACAGCTGCAAAGGATACCTTGTCACCATATTTGTCATGCATCGCCCTTGCAGCTTCTATATACTCACAGGATCCCTTCTCTGTCATAAGACGTCCTATATAAAGGAATCTGGTCACATCGTCACTGTGCCCCGGGAAAGGCTCTTTACTATGTTTTTCAAGATTGACTCCCGAGCCGTTTACCGTAACATGCTTTCTTGCCCTTATTCCGTGGCTTTCGAATATCTTTCTGTTCTCTTCATTCTGAAAAAAGAGGCAGCTGCACTTTTTTAGAGAGACCTTATACATGGTGACAATGAGTTTAAGGAGAATTCCTCCTCTCTCAAAGGTGGACCCAAGTCCCGTGATGGTTGATATATAGGGGACTTTCAGCCGTCCACACACATATCCGCCGTAGATATTGGGCTTTATTGTATAGGTCAAAACCACGTCCGGTTTTTCCTTTTTTACAAGACTCTTATAAGCGCGCAAAAGAGCCATATCCTGAATTGGATTGACTCCGCGTCTGTTGATGTCAGTGTGTACTACCCTGCATCCCTCGTCCTTTAGTTCTTTTACCTTAAGTTCATCCGGAAGACTGATCACTATCTCAAAGCCTTCCTCCATGAGCCCCGTAAGGAGCTCATTTCGAAAGTCATATAATCCGCTGGATGAATTTGCTAAAATCAGTGCCTTTGGCATTTAGCTTCTATCTCCGCCATCTGTTTATTTTGCAAGCCTGTCCTCAGGCTCTACCATCAGTTCGTTGTACTTCATCATGAAGACGCCCTCCCTGTAATCACCGATGTTTACAAGGTTCTCCTTGCCTTCGAGGTTATTTATGATCTGTTTAGGGAAGTTGACTCCGCACTCGTAGGCGTGTGGATATCCGCCGCCGAATCTGGGGTTTACCTCAGAGAGGTACCAGGTATCTGTTTCCTCGTCATAGAACAGGTCAATATCGATCATTCCGCGATATCCGACCGCCTCAACGAAGTTGGCCAGTTTCATAAAGAGAGTGTCGCACTTGCAGGACACGGACTTATCCGTCTCACCTGCTCTCATTTTGATCTTCTTTTTCAAGAAGATGGAGGTGCACATGCCTGTTATCATATCGATGTAAACATCTGCGCCGTACTCCTGCCCCTTCATGTATTCCTGTATCATAAGGCCGTCATGATCATGGAAAAGAGCTGTCAGCATCTCTTTTGACCTGACCTCATTTATATTGAGGGATGCGCTTCCCTTCTGGGGTTTGACAAATATCGGATAATCGATCTCCCCATCAGCTCTTGATGCCTCAAAGGACTCTATGGAAGCAAAGCATCTCGCTGTAGGGATGCCAAGCTTCTGGAGCATGTCGTACATCCTGAATTTATCAAGGCTGGTCTCGCAGAGCTCATAGGAGGATACGATTGGTGTCACACCAATCTCCATAAATCTGTCGGCATTTTTTGCAAGAAGTGAGAGCTCCGGGTCGATAAGACTCAAGACTCCCTTTATATCTTCCTTCCTGCATATCCTTAATATCTCATCAATGTATCCCGGATCATCGATCCTCGGGACGATGTAGGCCTTGTCTGCATCGTAAATGGCGGGCCCTAAATCAGAGCAGTCCGTTGCGATGACTTTACCTGCCATCTCACGCCTAAAATACTGAACAACCTTATTTCTTGTTCCTGCACTTAAGATCAGAATGTTTGTACCCATAATTTTTCCCTCACAGATTTTCTAAATCGTCAAAAAATAGTGGTGTACCGCCGGTATGGATAAAGAGAATCGTCTTATCCGACAGATTGTGACTTTTTACGTACTCCTTCATTCCATAGAATGCCTTGCCGGTATATGTGCTATCCAGGGGCATTCCGTTTATGACAAGCTGATTACTTATAGTATCCATTATACATTTATTGCCGCTGCCATAGCCATCTGCAGTGTAATCATCCAGAAAGATTGTCCTCTTCTCCACATCCTCTCTGTTATATGTCACACCTTTATGATCCAGATAATCAGTAATGCTCTCCAGGACCACATCCCTGCCTCTGGGATTCTTTCTTGCAATACTGATGCCGACTATCTCTCTGTCATCTCCGCTGAGTATCTGTCCGCAGACAAGCCCGGCCTGGGTCGTTCCTGTACCTGATGCAAAGAAAATATAGTCAAAATACTTATTATCACTTTCTTCGAAAGCTTTTATCTCTTCATAACAGTCAACATAAGCCTGCGTTCCGATGTCACCGTGACCGCCCCCTTGGATAAAATACGGTTTTTTACCCATATTCCGAAGATCCGAGAGGGTCTTTTCAATGGTGTCATGCACCTTTGATACAGGGACATTTATTATCTCAGCCCCAAAAAGTTCCATCATCTTACTGTTGTAGGTATTATCACTGACTTCCTCCGGGCCGATGATAAGGCAGGGCATGCCTCTGCCTGCTGCCATATTGGCTACGACCCTGCAATGATTTGAATGACTGCTGCCATAGGTAACCACAGTATCATAGTCACCTGAATCTATCTCCTTAAAAAAGCCGTAGGCCTTTCTGGCCTTATTACCTCCAAAGGAATAGGGTATGAAGTCTTCTCTTTTTACATAAAGGTTTTTTATGGTTTCATCATGTAGTTTTATTATCGGTGTTCTGCTGGTGCTTTCTGTACTCATCAAAGTCCTCCAACGCATTTAGAACAACTCCGTCGTGCAAAAGAACAGTCTTTACTGTATCGATGACAACCTTAACATCTGTAATAAATGAAAGATGCTCAACATACCAGATATCATATTCAAATTTCTTTTCCCAGGATATGGCGTTGCGGCCGTGAGTCTGTGCATAACCGGTAAGTCCGGGCCTTACAGTATGTCTTAGCCGCTCCCTTTGGTTATAATATGGCAGGTACTTGACAAGAAGCGGTCTTGGCCCGATAAAGCTCATATCTCCCTTCAGGATGTTCAAAAATTCCGGAAGCTCATCCAGACTGGAGGAGCGAAGCTTCTTTCCAAAGTCGGGTAGCCTATCTTCATCCGGAAGAAGGTCACCATTTTCATCCCGCTCATCGGTCATGGTCCTGAACTTGTACATGTTAAAGATCTTCTCGTCCTTGCCGGGACGGGGCTGTTTGAAAAGAACCGGGCTCCCGAGCTTTACTCTTACGAGAATGGCCAGGATTATGTAGAGCCAGCTGAAAATTACCAGGATTATTGTTGAGATTATTATATCTAAGAGTCTTTTTATAAAAACAGAATAAATAGTCTTTTTCATAATGGATTAATTTTATCATAAATATATGCTTCAAGATACTGATTGTGCCAAGACTTACCATGTTTATTATATTACATAGCCCGCGCTAATGGATTAAATCACACTATTTTCCATTACGGTATATTTGCAGTTTTTGCTCTGGGACAGTAGTCCGCCGGGCAGCGCCCGAAACTAAAGCCCTGGCAAAGCCAGGGCTAATGTTATCGATTTATGAGGCAATTAAATAAAACACCTCTTAACAATCTCTATGATCATATCCTGCTGCTCAGGAGTCATCTTATTGTCACTTGGAAGGCAGAGACCTCTGTCAAAGATATCCATTCCCACATCAAGAACTGTGCCCTCGTCGATATAGGCATTACTTCTTGCTCTACCGCTGCCCTGTCTTGTAACAAAGCCGTTCATGCGGTAAATCGGCTGCATGTGCATGGGTTTCCAGATGGGTCTTCCCTCTGCGTTGTACTTGGCAATGGTCTCGAGAATCTCTGTAGGGCAGCTCTTTCCGGTCTCTGTCACATAGAGAACATCCCTCTCGCCCCTTACCTGTTTGCACATGGCATCTTTGTCTATAAGCAGGCATGAGAGCCAGAAATTGGGCTCTGATGCGGATGCATCAAAAGGATTCATAACAACAGGAAGGTCCTTGAATCCTTCCTTGTATCTCTCGTAAATGGCCTTCTTCTGAGCAATGTGCTCCTCGAGGTGAGGAATCTGGCCTCTTATAAGGCCTGCTATAAGGTTACTCATTCTGTAGTTGTAACCAAGCTCCTCATGCTGATACCAGGGAGCATCCTCCCTTGCCTGAGTCGACCACTTTCTTATTCTGTTGGCGTCTTCTTCGCTCTCTGTAAGAAGCATTCCGCCTGCAGTTCCGGTGATGATCTTGTTTCCGTTAAAAGAGATAACACCTACATCACCAAAGATTCCTGTCTGCTTACCCTTGTAGGTAGCACCGAAGGACTCGGCTGCATCCTCAACGATAAGAGCACCGTGAACGTCGCAGATCTTTCTTATTTCATCTATCTTGCCCGGAGTTCCGTAGAGATGTGCAATCACAACCATCTTTACATCCGGATAAATCTCAAAAGCCTTCTCAAGGGCTATAGGATCCATGTTCCAGGTGTCATACTCAGTGTCGATAAACACTGCTTCTCCGCCCTCATAGGCTACAGGATTGACCGTTGCATCGAAGGTCATGTCTGAGCAAAAGACCTTTTTGCCTTCCAGTACTCCGTGGCCTACCTTGGGCTGTCCATAGAGCTTCTCACCGGCAAGTCTTATTGCAAGATGAAGCGCTGCTGTTCCCGTAGCAAGGCCTACTGCGCACTTGCATCCGATCTTCTCTTCGATCATCTCTTCAACTGCGTTGATATTGGCACCTACTGTGGAAAGCCAGTTGGTATCATAAGCTTCCTGAACATATTTCATTTCATCTCCGTGAGTTGTGGGAGATGCGAGATAAAGCTTTTTTTCAAAGGGTTTAAGTTCCATTGATCTCCTCCGTGGTCTTTTGAAGGGCCTCTTTTCTCTCTCTTGTCATTGTGTATCTGTGAACGTCCGGATGATAGGTCTCAACGATCTCTTTTACCAGATCTCTTATCTCAGGGGATTCATCTTTCGCAGCCTGGTTGAGTTTCTCGAGCTGCGAGAAGAACCTCATCTCATCCATCTCGATAGGCTTACCGATGTGGATCATCTTGTTGGCTGTATCCTGAAGTCCCTCCTCGTCCATGAGCATCTCCTCGTAGAGCTTCTCACCTGGACGAAGGCCTGTAAATTCAATCCTTATATCCTCTCCAACCTTGTAGCCCGAGAGCTTTATCAGGTTTTCTGCAAGATCCAGGATCTTCACAGGTTCTCCCATATCAAGGACAAAGATCTCTCCGCCCTTGGCAAAGGCTCCGGCCTGAAGCACCAGTGAAACCGCCTCGGATATGGTCATGAAGTATCTGATGATGTTAGGGTCTGTAACGGTGACAGGGCCTCCGGCTGCGATCTGCTTCTTAAAAAGAGGAATAACCGAGCCGTTTGAGCCAAGGACGTTACCAAATCTTACCGCAACGAACTCTGTATCATAGTGCTTGTTGAAGGTCTGCACAATCATCTCGCAGATCCTCTTGCTGGCACCCATGATGTTGGTGGGGTTAACGGCCTTGTCTGTGGATATCATGACGAATTTCTTGGCGCCGTTTGTTGCTGCAGCCATAGCTGTCTTCCATGTTCCGAAGACGTTGTTCTTGATGGCCTCGTTGGGGCTGTCCTCCATGAGAGGAACGTGCTTGTGAGCTGCTGCGTGATATACGATGTCAGGTTTATATTTCTCAAATATTTTGTTGATCCTCAGGGTGTTGCGGACCGATGCGATGAGCACCACAAGATTCATATCAGGGTATTTGTACTTGAGCTCCTGCTGGATCTCGTAGGCATTGTTCTCGTAAATATCCACGATGATAAGGGTCTTGGGGTTATGACCTGCTATCTGTCTGCAGAGCTCTGAGCCTATGGATCCGCCTCCTCCCGTAACAAGTACAACCTTGCCCTTAACATAGCCTGCGATGGAATCTATGTCTACGGAGATGGGATCTCTTCCAAGAAGATCCTCCACCTCCACGTCACGAAGACGGGATACGTTAACTTCACCGTTTACAAGCTGGTACATTCCCGGAAGGGATCTGAGCTTACAGTTGGTGTTCTTGCAGATATCCAGGATTTTCTTGAGTTCCTGCCTTGAAACCGAAGGAATTGCAACGATGATCTCGTCGATGTCATAGAGATCTGCGCACTCTTCAATCTTCTCTCTTCCGCCAACCACACGGATTCCCTGGATGTACTTGCCCCACTTGTTTCTGTCATCATCGATGATGCACTTGATGGACATGGTGGAATAGTTGCTGGTCTGTATGTCCTTGATGATTATGTTTGCAGCTTCTCCTGCGCCTATTATCATAACCGCCTTTGAATTGTTGCGGTTCTCAGCCATGTGCTTCCTGCTCCTGAGGAACCTGTAGGAGAAACGGCTGGCAAAGATAATAGTGATCAGAAGGAAGGTATACAGGAAATAGCAGCTCTGGGGAACCGGTTGCTTATCAGCCTTAAAAAACTGAAGTCCGATAGCATTTATAACCCCGGACAGCGTACATGCCATCACCAGGTTCTGCATCTCCCTCTCACCTGCATAGGCCCAGAGGCTGTCATACATCTTAAACAGGTAGAATATCGCCAGTGTGATCAGAATGTTTATCGGCAGAAATGTTGTCACAGGAGTAAGAAAGTGCTCCGGTACTGAGGAGAACTTAAACTCATATCGCATCAGGAGTGATAAGTAGCTGGCTATTATCACGCTGAGGATATCGTAGATGATAAGTCCTACTCTTCTATAGAGTTTTGCATAGTTAAAGGGTTCTTTTTTCTTGTTCATATCTCTTTTGCCTTAAAGGTAAGGGGTGTAAGTGCAATAATAAAGGCCACTGTCATCGGATTGCAGTACTGGAATACCCACTCCGAGATACCTGCTATTACAAATCCGATGATAACTGCGCAGGTGATCAGAGACAAAGGCTCTGTTTTCCTGTTCTTACTAAAATATCTGATGCTTGAAGCAAGGGCCACGATCATGGTAAAGAGGAAAAGAATTCCTACCGGAATACCATGGTCATACGCAACCTGAAGATAAGTGTTGTGGGCGTGAACAGCAATCTCGCCGTTTGAAAGGGTCGCGCCCATCTCCTCATGTCCCCACATGTTGAGCTGCTGAAGGTAAGACTTTGCTATGGAGATACGTCCGTTTGAGATCACATCGATGATATTGTCTGTATCAACATATCCTTCAAGCTCATCAAGGAGCATTATTATCTCCGCTCTTGTCACCATGCTTGATGCAAGAAGTGCGTCCGCCTTGGGCGGATCTATCATACCGGATTCCTGGTTTGCAGGATTATCAGGGCTCTCGTCAAATGGTCTTCCGTAGTCGTCATATAAAGGACCGCCCTTGCCGTTATCCTCATAGTTATATGGATCCATAGGATAGTTATACTCTCCCACGTCCATTCCCAGGATCTTGTTCTCAAAGAGATTTACGAATCTCTCTACGCACATAAAGTTGGTGCTGTCCCAATCTGCGCCGCCTCTTATGAACTCATCCGCATCATCGATTGGATAAAATACAGGGTCGGCAGCGATCGTCGGAAGTATCCTCTGCAGCGTGAACGCAGCCGGGAAGGTCAGTACAACTGACAGGATGAGAACTCCCAGTATCCTAAAGAGCTGCTTTTTGTGGTAGGAAATAACCACGCAGATCACAAGGATAGTGCTGACAACTATTGCAAGATAAGCTGTCCTTGATACGGTAAATATCGCATAGGACATGATAAAACCAAAGAGCACGATCTCCTTCCAGGCAATGACTGCAATCTCTTTGAGCCTGGCATTATTTGGAAGTGAGATGATCTTGACGATCAGCATTACCGTGGCAGTAACACCCATGAAGGTGAGATACTCGGCAGTTACGGTAACTGTGTGGAAGATGAACGCAAATCTTCCGCTGACATATCCGGGGAAGTATCTGTGGAGATAACAAAACGCCAGTGAAATGGCAAAGTTCATCATAAATCCGCCGGACAATATCTTGTAAAAGTCGCCTCTCTTATTCCATACGGCAAATCTCACAAACAGGAAGAATGCAAAGATTGCCAGGTATATAGGCCACATTCTTGTGTTGTTCAAAATTGCCATGGAAAGAAGGAGCACGCCCAAAACTATTCCGAAGAATGTAGGGACGACTACTTGTCTTTTACCATGTTCTGCACCGTATCTGAGCTCGGTTATCTTAAGGACTATCAGCCTTATAAGGTTCAGCACCAGAACTCCGCCCAGGATCACGATGATGATGCCATACTTTAAGATGGCGTTGTGAAGGTCGAACTCCTTCTCATCGGGAGCGAGCTTGTGCAGGTTATAGTAGTGCACGCCAAATATTGAGGAGCCCAGGATCCACACAAAGTTGTAGAGGTTGAAGAACTCCTTAAGTGAGAAGGTAAACAGGAGCATTATAAGAAGCCAGATGCTCATCCTTCTCTCGGAAATGTAATGATATATGTCGTAAAGGTCATTCATGTAGGCCGATGCGTACCAGAGTGCCATAGCCATGGAGAACATGATAAGTACATACTGAAGTCTGTGCTCATTCTTAAGGCTCTGCCAGAAGGAAATGCCCTCCTCGTGAATGATGACCTTGTGGTTTATAGCATAGAATACAATCGCTGCGGCAATGATAAGACCTATCTCGTAAAAGACAATGTCGATAGCCCTGCTGTCAAAGACCTTCAGGGGGAATACCATTATCATCAGGGTTCCGAAAATGATGGCTGCCACAGGGTTTGCCGAGTAGGCCAGCACCTTCTCAACCGTAAGAAGGCTGTCCTTTTCAGGATTCTTTTTGTAATAAAAGTCTGCGCCAAAGTAAATGGCTGCAGCAAGGACTGCGATTCCAAGGATTATTCCGAGAGAAACTCCCTTTGAAAGAGGCAGTCTGTAGTTGTACTTAGCTGCCATGTGAAGGCCTTCAACCTTTGCATAATCCCAGGTCAGGTCTCCCACGTAGGCAGAATCAGCAGGTATGTCCTCAAGGGCTACATAGAACTTGGATCTGCAGTCTGCAAGTCGCACCGAATACTCTTTTCCCACTTCAACGTTCATTTCCATGGGGATCCTTACATATCCGGGGATGGTGAACTCTGCCGTATCGGTGTAGTTTGCCAACAGGATTCCACCGTTCTCATCGCACAGATATGATGTTATGTATCTTCCCTTCTCGACGTTTGTGATATAGACGTCAACCGAGCTTAGTCTGTCATACCGGGCTATGAAGCTCTGATAGAACTTGTTGTGCTCATAGTTTATTCCCTCTGATTCAGAGACAATGGTTCCGCCACCAGAAGTCTCAAGAGTCCGGGTAAAGACTCTTATGGGGAAGATTAGTAGTATTCCGATCAACGCAAAAATAAGCGTAACAATCTTTATTGCTCTGCTTTTACTGATTACTTTTCTCATATTAAAACCTTTTCCGGCGCAAAATTGTGCATCATAGTATGATATCACACAAAGAGGGCTTAATCAAACGGCTTACTGCGCCTCTTTAATGGCCTTTGCAGTCACCACAAGAAGCGGCAGGCAAAGCCACAGGTACAACACGTACCTGATAAGATATGTGGGCCCAAGGACCACTGTACAGAAAGTGAGGATCATGGGCATAAACGGCAATATATTTCCAAACCTCTTTTTATAGAGCCTGTAAGCAAATACGAACATGTAGATAAATACATATAATCCGGGGCCAAAGAATAAGTGGAGCACCGGCGCATCCTGCTGGAAAGAGCCGATGGACAGATACCTGTAAAGCTTATCAATTGCAGGGATAAGGCTCTTTCTCTCTCCCGGAGGTTCAACCTCGTAGCCAAAGTAGGAGCTGTCCTCGTAGGTAAAGGAATATGCCGTGTTACCCTTGTAAACGTTTATGATCGCCGGCGGATACCAGTAGCCGTAGGAGGTAAGAAGCCAGGCATTGATATATGCAACAGGGTGCTTAACAAGCTGCGCCTTCCAGACTCTCCAGAAGTCTGCGCTGTTCTGCTCGTAAAGCTCGTTGTTAAAATCAACCTTCACAAGGTCTGAGACCCTGGGGGTGTATTTATCAAGGTTATTCTTTGGTATGTAGCTCTCTATCAGCTCTTTTTCCTGAGCAGAGAGGGTATCGTTCTCATAAGCATAAACTCTTGCCAGCTGCATGATAGGCACTGTGAGCATCTCCTGGTGATGAGTCCCTTTTGTGTGGCATGCTGCGGACAGAAGGCCTGAGAGTGCCAGATACAGAACCACCGGCGCCACAAGCATGCCGATGAGCATGGGCTTTAAGCTCTTTCTGAAATAGATAAGAGCAAAGGGAATAAACACCAGATATGCATAAAAGCCGTTGTGCCTGAACATAGGCATAAGTACAGCCGTCAGGACAAAGGCTGCTACTTTCTTTTTGTCAGATATAAAAGCTTCAGGGTTGCTTACAAGATGGACCAGAAATACTGTCAGCAGAAGAAGCAGTGCAGAAAACAGGCCGTCCTTGCAGGAGCAGAGCGTGTACATGACTATTGTCGGGAACAGTCCATAGTACAATACCCAGAGGATTCTTGATCTCTTGCCGATTCCGCGCCTCTGAAGGTATGTGACCACATAGGCAAAGATTGCTGTTATCACCAGCATCTGCAGGAATATGTAAGCAAAGATTCCAACGTTCCAGGAGCCTGATATCTTGTGGAACAGAGCGATGACTCCGCCAAGTAACAGGACATGGAGCAGCGGATGGTGGGTGGTAAAAGACCTTGTCAGCACCTCGTTAAGCTCATCCTGAGCGTCGTAAACAAAGAATCCCGGATATTCTGCCAGCATGACAGGAATGCTTAAAGCTATCATGGAGAGGTAATTGAAAAGGAAGTCTCTTCTTGTGACTTTTGCATCTCCTGTGCCCTTGGGAAGGGTGATAAAGCCAAAGAGCTTGCCACCGCCCAGAGCGCTGTCGTAGTTCCTCCACACGTACCTGGTGTCGATGGTGAATATCATGATGAACATCAGGAGGATCGACAGGGCATTTTTGTCACTTAAATTTATGGCATCTGCGCTTTCAAGCTGATATCCGAATATTAAAAAAACACTTGCCAAAACGCCAAACAAGCCTGACATAAGCCAGGCCATTTTTGCATCCTTATCTGGTTTCATCGCGGGTAGTCTCCCTGATAACGAACTGCGGATTCTTATTCTGTGATATGTAGAGTCTGCCGAGGTACTCTCCGATCATTCCCAGCATCAGCATGATAGCGCCGCCCATGAACACTACTGCGCTCATGAGAGCTGAGAATCCGATCTGCACATCCGGCAGGACAAACTTCTTGATAATGGTGTAGATTCCGTAGATAAAGCCAAGTATTGCAAATACGGCTCCTGTCACGGTAGCGATCCGAAGGGGCTTTATGCTAAAGGCAGTAAAGCCGTTGATCCAAAGGGCAAAGAGCTTACTAAGGGTATATCCGCTTTGGCCGACTTCCCTTCTTCTGTGGGTGACATCTACGTTTACGATATTTCTGGTGGTGCGAAGAACAAGGCCGATCACGTAAGGGTATGAGCTCTCGTACTTGACCATCTCATTGACAACAAAGCGCTTTACGGCAAAGTAACTGGACACATAGAGGTCTTTTGGCTTGCCGAGCATTACAGAAGCCATCCACTCATTCATGGCTGTGCCGAAGTTCCGAAAGAGGTTGTGCTGCTTGTGGCTGTACCTTGCATAGGCAACATCCGCGCCGCCTTCAAGGGCTGCGATAAGCTTATCCACTTCGTCTGCAGGAGTCTGTCCGTCGTCGTCAAGGCAGACTACGTAGTCTCCGGCAGCTGCGTTTAAAGCCGCCATAATGGCAGCATGCTGACCGAAATTTTTGGCAAGATTTATGCCAAGTATGTTTTTTTGCTCACTTTTATCTGCAAGCTCACGGATCTTGCCCCAGGTGTTATCCGGTGAACCGTCGTTTACCAGGATTATCTCATAGGAATAAGAGGCCATCTTCTTCATGGTCCCTTCAATTTCTGTGATAACTCCCTCAAGGGTCTGTTCCGATCTGTAGCATGGAATGCAAAAACTGATTAGTTTCTTGGACATTGATTTTGCTTCCTCTCCCATCTATAAACTCTTTTCCATTATTATCATATCATCTTTTTGACCATCGCTGCACAATACATCGGGAACATCCGCGGTTTTTACAAAGCCTGCATGGGTGTAGCTCCTTATGGCTGCGTTGTTTGAGGCAAAGGCCCGAAGGATTGCCTTTTTAAGTCCCAGTGTCTCTTTTGCATATTCAAGGGCCAGTACTGCTGACTCTTTGGCATAGCCTTTTCCGAGAGCATCCTCTTCACCGATGTAGATTCCGTATTCAGCCTCGCCTTTGACCTTATCAATTCCGTGGAAATGGACAACGCCAACTGGTCTTGGGATCTTTTTATCCGGTCTGTTTTCGCAGATGATGAACTGCACTGCCTTTCCGGTATCTATATTCTTTTCTTTCCAAGCCTTTTGGCCATCGATGGTGAAGTCCTCACGATATACGTGGTTCATGCGAACTCTTGTCTTATTTCGCCACTCCACGATCATGGGGATATCTTCTTCGTCTGACAGGCGAAGGCTCACCAGGTTTCCCTTTTTTACAAACTCATAGTCTTTCATGTATTTCTCCAATCAGTTTGCGGATGTGACCTTGTAGACATAGAACACATCTGCAACTGTATCTATCTTCTCAAGCTCTGTCTTAATTCCCTTTTCAAGGTAGTAGCCAGAAAGCCACTCAATTCCCGATGACTCTTTGGTAACCACGTAGACGCCATCGCTTAAAATGGCATCGTGCATGGATGTAAAGCCGTAAGCTTTCAGTTTGTCGTAGTAAAGAGGACTCTTTGATGCCCAGCCTCCCATGAGATCGTGATTGGCCAAAGTGTTATCCACGCGGTCAAACATCTTCTCTGAGAAGGTTCTCTCGCCTTCGTCGGTGGCTTTCACAGATGTATAAACGTCACAGAAGTAGAAAGAATCCTTGTTCTCTGCGAAGTAGTCATAAAGGGCATCATAGTGAGCTCTCATAACATCCCTCTCTGCCATCTCATCCTTAATAACTCCAAACTGATTGGGGATGAAGATCAGTGAGATTACTGAGACTATCACAAGCGGGATGTAAGCATATCGTTTGTTATTTTTACTCTCCACAAGGATCATACCAAGGAGAACAAATATCTCCATGAGGTATAGAGGATGGGTGATCCTGATCGGGTCTCTTCCCCTCATTATGATGTAAAGCCAAAGCGTTGTTCTGCAGGCAAAGAGAAGAAGCACCGAGAATATTCCGCAAAGCTTTTTGTTTTTGTCCTGCGCAAGGCAATAAATAACAAGTGATGTTAAATAAAGCACCAACGCTATTATATTCCAGGGCGCATCCGTCATGGGATACTCATAGCTCTTTTGATAGGTTATATGCCTTAATCTGTACAGGTAAGAGACTGTGCCGGCCTTGAGGTTCTCCATAAAGGGAGTCTCATCTGTCTTTTGCCCGGAGGCATATTCTGCTACGGCCCACAGAGTATCTGCATTTATCTCATCATCAATTCCGTAGTTGTAGTTCACAAGTAGCTGCTGCTCGGGCTCCGACAGACCAATGCTGTCGTAGAACTCCTTATTCTCTGCATAATCCGGTATGTACTGAAAGTCGTAGAGCTCTGTCCTTGCGTCAAAGAGGTTGTTAAACTCCTTCCACTCAGGAGATGAATAGCCTATCTTGTGGAGCACCATGGATACTGCTATGCCGGCAACTATGAAAATCAGGAGCCTTAAATATTTGCCAAACAGATCCTTTTGCATGAGCCATCTGGTAAATATTGCCACGCCCACGATAGGAAGGGTCAAAAGAAGCATCTCCGACCTTATAAGATATGCAAGTACTATAAGAACTATCGCCAGTACGTGATCTCTTTTACCATCTCCCTCATGTGTCATAATAAGGAAAGCTGCTGTTGCGGACATAAAGCCCACGGTAAAGGTGTACTGGACGAAAGCAAAGTGTGAGCCTATGGTTCCCAGCATAAACAGGAACACGCAAAGGCCGGTTATCACCTTGGAAACCTTATCTTCAAAAGCCGAAAGCGCGCGCCCTGATACGATATACACGCACAGGAACTGAAGCGCACATAAAAAGATGCCATATACATCAAGCCCCCTGAATACCCTGTAGATAAGGGCAATAAGGGCGCTGATGGGATACAGCATCTGAATGTTGTGTCCGGCGGGAGTCCCGGTGTAGGCTCCCGACAATATATCTTTCATGAGCACATCATCATTGAGGTCAAAGTAAAAGTCCCCAAAACAAGAAACAATCACGAAAACCCCCAGCGCTATAAACGCAGGTACTATGAAGTTCATACCCTGATGTGCTTTTTTCATACAAAGAGCTCCGTCTTACGTAAATTTGTAGTACTCCTTAACCCTTGTAACTACCTCGTCCAGATCCTCGTCTGTGAGCTTGTAGTACATAGGAAGACGCAGAAGTCTCTCACTCTCTTTGGTGGTATACTTATCCTCTCCCCTGAATTCACTGTAGATAAGTCCAGCCTTGGCTGAGTGGAGCGGAACATAGTGAGAAGCAGGAAGGATATCATTAGCCATAAGATAATCGATAAGTCCCTTTCTCTCCTCGAAGTCCTTACATTTTATGTAGAACATGTGGGCATTGTGAACGCACTCTTTTGGCACGTAAGGCAGTTCAATAAGGCCCTTCTCCTCAAGAGGCTTAAGTGCCTCGTAGTATCTGTTGTAATGATTTAATCTGTCAGCATTGATCTCATCTGCCATCTGAAGCTGAGCATAGAGGTAAGCTGCGTTCATGTCACTTGGAAGATAAGATGAACCGGGCATGATCCAGCTGTACTTATCAACCTTGCCGAGCTTATAAAGGGTTCTGTTGGTTCCCTTTTCTCTGATGATTATGGCGTTATCAACATAGGTCTCATCGCGAAGAAGAAGCGCTCCGCCCTCACCCATGCTGTAATTCTTGGTCTCGTGGAAGCTGTAGTTACCGAAATCTCCGATGGCACCGAGAGCCTTGCCCTTGTAGGTTGCCATAACGCCCTGGGCAGCATCCTCGATAACAAAGAGGTTGTGTCTCTTTGCAATGTCCATGATAGTGTCCATCTCACAGCCGACTCCTGCGTAGTGCACAGGAACGATGGCTCTTGTCTTGGAGGTGATTGCCTGCTCGATTTTTGTTTCATCAATGTTCATGGTGTCAGGTCTGATATCAACAAAGATAACCTTGGCACCTCTTAAGACAAAGGCATTGGCAGTTGAAACAAAGGTGTAGGAAGGCATGATAACTTCATCACCCTCTTTGATGTCTGCAAGGATCGCTGCCATCTCGGTAGCGTGAGTGCAGGAGGTTGTAAGAAGAGCCTTTGTAACTCCCGTCTTTTTCTCGATCCACTCGTTATCTTTTGCTGTGTAGGGGCCATCTCCGCAGATCTTCTGGTTCTTCACACACTCTTTTATGTAGTCAAACTCTTTACCTGTGTAGGGTGGTACATTGAAATTAATACGCATAAATTATTCCTCCAAGGCCGGAACCTCTACCGGTCAGTCTTTTTTCTTAAACACGATAAGCTTGCTGATGATGTAATTAAGTACTATTACAATAAAGGTTGCTCCAAGTTTTACAGGCATCTCCGGGAACTTCAGCAGTGATACAAAAATAAAGATCAGGCCATCTTCAACTATAAGCGTAAACAGTCTTCCTGCCGTAAACGATCCGGCCTGCTTCAAAAAATCCTTTTTGTTATCAACTTTTCCGTCAAATACCCATGTTCTGTTTGTAAAAAACTGGAAAGCCACGCAAATAACCCAGTCGATAGTGTTATTTACGACCGGATTAAGGTGCATTACGCCCTCACCCATAAACCAGAACAGGAAGATGCTGAGGAAGAAGGTGAGTCCTCCGAAGAAGAGGTACATAAGACCTTCCTTGTACTTTTTGTAAAATGGTTCAAAGATGTTAAGGACAGGCAGTGACATGATCTTGTCAAAGATATCCTTCTTCTCTTCTACCTGTGTTTCAATTGTTTCCTTTGTCTCAGTCATTTCATAAACTCCTATTTACTGCTATAAACCATAAATCTATCATTCTCAAAGACCTTATTATAATCGTGATTAACAATATAGTCCATCAAAATGTCATATTTCTCATCTATATTGGCATACTCAGCAAGGTCTTTTCCCATGATCACTAAAGGTGTATCCCCGGATGTGCCAAGCTCCATAAGCTGATCGTCAAACTTGGATGTGGCATAGCTGTCAAGATCCGGCCATACGGTGTCGATCGCAGGCTCCATATCAAGAATGTATGCAAGTCCCGGAACTGAGCCAAACAAGAGGACCTTGTCCTGCAAAAGACCTTCATCCTTGAGCGCAGCATACAGTTCATCCAAAGTCTGTGCATTATCTGAAGTAGTCTTCATGCCCGCTGTCTTGGGAATTCTGCAGTAGGCATCTCTCTTACTTCCATCCACAGCATCCATAAAAGCAAAGCTGAAATGGAAGATGATCCCCTGTATTATAAGCACGGTGATGACCATTGATATCATGGCCTGCCATGCGAAGTGGTACTGGGCCTGCCCAACTCTCTGCATCAGCCTTCTCATGAGCCAGAGCGCCACCGGCGCTACGATAAAGAGGTTATTGATGACAGGGAAGGTGTAGTTATTGCTTCCAAGGGGCGTTATGAGAATTATCATAAGCGCCGCAAATGCAAGGGTCTGCTCCTGTTTGCTTCCGTTTAAAACTCCCGTGCTTCCGATGATGCAAAGGATCAGCGCGATAATAACAAACATCATGGCTGCCTGGAAGACACTGTCATAATAGTGATAATTTCTTGTAAATACTCCTCTTGAGAAATAGAACTTAACTACTATGAAAAGCCCTGCGATGTACAGGATCTTTTTTACCGGAATATATCTGTCCGGAAGGAGCATGAACATGATGATTCCGGCAGCTATGCAGGGAATCATGATGAACATATCCGTGGCGGTATTAAAATACGCGTCTATGATGGAACTTAGCATTCCACCTGCTGTATAGTCAGAGGCCTTCTCAGTCATTCCAAAAAGGCTTCCTATCATCTCAAAGTATGCACCGGGGCCGTAGAGTCCGACAATCCCAATAAAGGGAATCAAAAGGCCTGCGATGTATCCTGCGATACAGATAAGGGTCTTTTTCAAAGTCTCCAAAAATTTGCCATGGGTTATAAATGCATAGAACCACAAAACCAGTATCATTGCAGCTTCTACCACATTCGGAAAGCGCGCCATTACGCTCATTCCAAAGCACACGCCGGCAAGGATGAGAAAGAGGTTCTGTCTCTGCCACTCAAATATCCCGATCAGCAAAAGAAGTGTTCCAAGCGTAAAGAACAGGTAAGTCATGTAATTGTACATGATAACCCTTGGACACCAGCACAGGCTCTCTGCAATGAACTCACCGATGAAAATCATCCAGCCCGGCATCCACTTCTGCAGAAGATAATAGGGTAAAAGAGCTATCAGACTGATCACAAAACTGCAATACACGCTCATTCCCAGCATGGATCCGGCAAAGGGCAGGTTCATAAAAAGCCTTCCTGTCACGTTACTGAGGAACGTCGACAGAGCCCACATGGGATCTATATTCCCAAGAAACTCGTAGTTGGAAAGTCCGTAGGTGGTGTCTGTTATATCCAGCCCCAGATTAAGGCCAATAAGCGGATATAAGAGAAGGATCACGGGAAATACGTACTTTTCCAGCGGAGCCTGGTACTTTTTTAAATTAAGGAAATAGCTTCTAAAGTTTCTCAATCCAGCTCCTCGTCCAGCTTTCTTACCTGCTTAAACAGCCGGGTGTCATGAAGGACTCTTCCCACATAGTCAAAGATCATTTTTCTGATCCAGTCCACAAAAATACCTGCTAAAAATACAATGAGTATCGATCTTACAGCATGCCAGGCAAACAGCGGAACACTGTAGGTCGGAACGCTTCCCATAAGGCTTTCCATCCACTCTACCCATCTGTCCCTGATCTCCACGTGCATGTGAAGAAGGTATACACCAAAGGTAAGAGGTCCAAGGAATCTTACTACGTCGGCGGCCCTATTCTCTCTCATCTTAAAGAACCTGAAGAAGGAGAACAGTCCCAGTGAACCTGTCAGAGTGAAGAAGAAATTCAGGTTAAAGGGCACTTCCTGGAAATGAGCAAATCCGCCCCAGTTGTAGTTTATGTAGTAAAGCGAGATGCTCATGGTGGCTATGACCGCACAGGATATCACAAATACCAGGGCGCTGTTCCTTGCATTGTAGAAAAGAACAACATCATACTTGCGGATATAAGCCGCTATTAGATAGAGGCAGATAAACCATCCATAGTCATATCCGAACTTATCCGTAGGGAAAAGAACCGGAACCACGCTCTTTATGAAACAGAACCAGGTAAGCAAAAGAAATATCACTGCCCTCATCTGTTTTCTTGAAAGCTTCTCAACAGCTGCGTTCATGACAGGTGCCAGAATGTACATGATCACATAGGCTGTCACAAACCAGTAATGTTCTGAAGAAATCGGGAAGATGTACTCTACGATCTTGTACATGGAGTTATATCTTACTCCTGATGATGCTCCTACAGCCTGTATCACAAGGGATATTATCAGTGTGTAGAAGTACACCTGACATATCAAAGTGATGATACGGCTGAGCTTCACCTTGCCCTTTGAGAGAAAATATCCGCTTATCAGTACATAGACATTAAGGCCTGTTATGACAAAGGCCTCCATGATATTTGCAAATATATTGACGGCTGTCGCAGGGATCCCAAGCTGAAGAAGCACATCCGTGTGCGTGTTGTAATGCAGAGTAATTATCATGAACATGGCAATTACTCTTAAAAGCTCAAAGCTGGGATTTCTCTTTTTACCCAAAGAATTAGTACCTTCCATAACTCCTCCAAGGCCTTACTTAAGTGTAGCCTTACCCTCTCCAATACTGTAGATCATGTCGCACTTTTCAATGGTCTGAAGCCTGTGGGCGATAATGACTAAAGTCTTTCTTCCGTGAAGTCTGTTGATGGAATCCATGATGGCTGCCTCGGTGTCATTATCAAGGGCAGATGTGGCTTCATCAAGAACCAGAACCTCAGGGTCTTCAAAAAGAGCTCTTGCAATACCGATCCTCTGGCGCTGTCCACCTGAAAGACGAATACCCCTTTCGCCTATCTGTGTATCCAGCCCCTCAGGAAGCTCTTTTACAAATTCATCGAGAGCTGCTTCCTTAAGTGCCTGCCAGACCTTGTTATCATCTATTTCATCATCGGGAACGCCAAATGCCACGTTCTTTCTGATGGTTGAATCCGTCATAAAGATTGTCTGAGGGATGTAGCCTATGTTCTTAAGCCATCCCTGATAGTTGGTGTTTACATCAACGCCGTCAGCAAGGATCCTGCCGTTCTCAGGCTCAAGGAGTCCAAGAAGAACGTCAACGATGGTTGTCTTACCTGCTCCTGAGGTTCCTACGATACCTACAGACTTACCAACCGGAATCTCCATGGTAGCCTTATCGAGGATGAGCTTGTCTGTTCCGGGATACTTGTAGGTAATATCCTCCATCCTGATGGTCTTAGTCACAGGGAGCTTGGTAACTGCAGTCTTAATGCGGTAGTCATCGCTGTTGTAGGAGATTGACTCATCGTGGATCTCCATCTGGAGATTGTCGCTTACATTGTCCAGGAAAGGCTCAAAATACGCGATAGATGTCAGGTAGTTGTTGATCCTGTTGGCGCTGGGAAGGAGTCTGGCTGCAGCAGCTGCAAGGACCGTGAGCTGAGGAAGGAGCGTTGTGATGCTGGTTCCCGAGAGCATAACTACAAGCATGTATCCAACCATTCCTGCAATGGCGATGGTCTCGATAAGAAGTCTTGGTGTCGAGTTATAGAGATTGTACTTCTGAACGGCATTTACATAGCCTGCTCCACAGTCAGCGTAGCCGTTGATGAAGTAGTTTTCTTTATTTGCAACCTTGATCTCTTTTATTCCTGTTACGGACTCATATATCCACTTGTAAAGTCCGCTGTAGTAATCCTGGTTATCCTGTCCTGCCTTGACCATTACGGGCTTGATGAAGTACTTGATGACAAGGAGCACGATAACAAGAAGAGTCGCTATTGTCAGCGTCATCCTGGCATCCTGACTAAGAAGGATAGCTACCAGGCAGACAAATACGATAATCTCACTGATAAGCTGAAGACAGCTGAGGATCAGAGCATAGAGGTTGTTGACGTCTGATGTTATGTTCCTCTGGATAACCGTTGTGTCAGCATTTAGATAATACTCATAAGGACGCTGCATGAAATTGATCATCATGCGCCTTGAGGTTGCGAACTGATTGGTATATACAAACCTGAGCTGAACCACATTCATGAAGTATAGAAATACGTTCTTGATGACAAAGACAAGAATCAGCGCCACCATTATAAGAGCCGCCAGCTGGGTTGTACTGCTTAAGTTAAAGAGATTATAGACGCCTGATAAGATCTTGCTCTCCTCCACCTTCTGGGGATCAATGACAACTTGCATAACAGGCGCTATCATTGCGATACCCAGAGACTCCAGGACGCCACCGATGAGCATGAGAATTACTATACCCACCATCTGTCTCTTTTGCTTCTTATCAAGAAGCACTTTTAATTTGCTGATAATCTTACGCATTAAGCTTTAATTCCTTCCTGACAGACTGCTCCTGATATCTCTGTAGAACCACAGCAGCCTGTAGTATATATAAAAGAATAAATGGGACTTCATCTGAAATCCTATGAGTTTCCTCTCCTCAGGATGTATCTTCTCCAAATAATAACGATTGTTTTGAAAATTTGGAAAGGTCTCTTTCATCTCTTTTCCAAGAGCCTTGCAAAAATTATAACATCCTTTAATTTTGTATCTTTTTGGCATGGCTGAGAACAATGTGTTGACATAAAATAACACAGTGTACTGAAATTCTATCTCCGGAAGATAGTCTTTATAGTAGCCGTTTTCCTTTGCCTCGGACACTATCATCCTGCCGGCCACCATTCGGTCCTCGAGATTCTTTTTCGAAATACTGTGGACCGTTGATGAGTCATGCTGATAGTAAAAATATAGTGGCTCCTGTATGTACTCAAAGTGTTTGGCTCTTGTCATCCAGGTGTTGCTGACCGCATTGTCCTCGTAGAAGATGTCCTCAGGGAAGATATCGACTTTATCCTTGGTCCCGGGCTCATAGTCCCCCAGAATAAGTTCCCTTTTATATACCTTGACCACAAGACTTCCGGTCTCGATAAGGAGCTTTTTATATCTCTCTTTGTCCATGACTCCGGTCTGTTCAAAGTTATTGTTGTGGACGATCTCGCCAACCTTGAAGCTGTGTTCATGGGTCAGGTTATAGTCGCACCCGACCATATCGGCTCCGGTCTCTTCGGCCTTGCCAATCAGTCTCTCGTAATAGTCGGGAACAACCCAGTCATCGGCGTCAATAAAGCCGATCCATTCGCCCTTTGCCCCGGCAAGTCCTATATTCTTGGCTCCGCCCTGATGACGGTTCCTGTCGGAGGCGATAGCTATAAATCTGTCAGGGTATCTGTCCTGATATGACCTCAATATCTCCAGGGAGTTATCCGTTGAGCAGTCATCTACTGCGATTATCTCAAAGCTCCCCGGCGCAAGGGTCTGATTTACAAGACTGTCCAGGCAGTACTCCAGCTTCCCATCCGCTGCCATATTATAAACCGGTACGACAATACTTAGTTTGATCATATTCTCCCCGTAAACTTGCTTCTCAAACAACAAAGGAAGCATCGGCCACTTAAAGACCAGGTGCTTCCGATTAGTCTGAATTTCTGTATTTATCAGTGATCTACTGCTTCACTGAGTCTGTTTCTGATATCCTCTACACTCATCCACTCAGTATTGTTACCTGAGCTGTAGTAGAATCCGTCGGGAACTCTCTTTCCGCCGGGTGCGGGAACGATCTCGTGAGAGAAGGAAACCTGAGGATATACGATGAAGTGCTTGTCATACTCGTAAGTATTGGGAGCATCTTCCTTGGTAACCATTACCTCATCAAGCTTCTCGCCGGGTCTTATGCCGACTTCCTTGGTTCCGATGCCGGGGCACATAGCCTCAGCCAGGTCCTTTATGTTGAATGAAGGGATCTTGCTGATGAAGGTCTCTCCGCCCTTAGCCTCTGCAAGAGCCTTAAGAACCAGCTCAACGCCTTCGGGAAGGCTGATCCAGAATCTTGTCATACGATAATCGGTGATAGGAAGCTCTTTTTCCCCCTTCTCAATAAGGCTCTTGAAGAAAGGAATGATGGAGCCACGGCTTCCGGCAACATTTCCATAGCGGACAATTGAGAAGTTGATGTCCTTGGAACCTGCGTAAGCATTAGCTGCGATAAAGAGCTTATCTGAAACCATCTTGGTTGCACCGTAGAGGTTTACGGGATCAACTGCCTTATCTGTTGAAAGAGCTACAACTCTCTTGACACCTGTCTTGAGTGCTGCGTTTATTACGTTCTGAGCGCCGTTAATGTTGGTCTTGATGGCCTCGTCAGGGTTGTACTCACAGGCAGGAACCTGTTTGAGCGCAGCTGCATGAACGATATAATCAACATTCTCGCAAGCTCTCTCAAGTCTTGCTTCGTCTCTTACATCGCCGATAAAGAAACGCATCTTGTCAGCGTTGTCCTTGTATATCTTCTCATTGGACATAGTAAACTGCTTGAACTCGTCCCTTGAATAGATTATGAGCTTCTTGGGATTGTAATGCTCAAGAACATACTGAGTAAAGCAGTGTCCGAAAGAACCTGTTCCACCGGTAACCAGGATCGTCTTATTATCAATAATTGATCTTTCCATTTTAACTCTCCATAAATATTGTTTTTATCTCATGACATTCATAGTCACTCTATATCATATACTAATGCGACGCAAAGGTCAAAAGAGCTGTTCTCATCAATTAACTTCATAGGTAGTCCACATATCCTCAGTAAAGACACTGCTCATGGCGCTAAGCTTCTTGCAGCTGTCAAACAGGTTCTCAAAAGCATCTTCCTGAAGCTCGTCATCGGCTGCATAGAGGATGATCTTATCTGCACCGGTAACTGCCGGGTCTGTGATCTTATCAAGGTTCTCCTCATCCATGTAAAAGACCTTTGGATACTCCAAAAGCTCATCCGTAAGCCTCCAGACATTCTGAGGGGTCTTTGGATTGAACATGACCACCGCTACTTCATCTGCGTTCCCCGCAGCATATTCAATCTTTTCCGTATCCTCAGGATAGAGGAATAAAACGCTCTTATCACTTAAATGTCCTTTTAGTAAAAGAGCTATCAGAATTGCTCCCATTGCATAGATGAGCGCTTTGTTGCCCATATCACTCAGGACGTAGTAAACATCCATGAAAATCAGCAATATAAGAAGCGGATAGATTGGCATCTCATATCTATTTGAGGCGCTTCCCACAAGGAGTGCCGTCTTCGATGTCAGAAGGAAATACCCCAGTGATGCAAGCGTAAGTATTATGATCTCAGGCCTTGGAGATGTCTTTCCTTCCTTCTTTACCCTCTTTTTCGAAGTGATCTTAAGAAGCAGTCCCATAAAGATGATAAGTACAATTATCAGAAGCCCTCCGGCAAACACGAAGTCATTAAACAGCCCCGTAAAGAACGACAGCCTCATCCAGGTATTAGCCAGGTCAAAGAGACTTCCCGAAGCATCTCCTCCGCGATAGCCGCCAAACATATGCCTTGGAGCTGACGGGTATGTAAGGACCGCAAGTGCGAGACTGACAGCACAGCCGGCAACATATATAAGGCCCATCTTTATGTCTTTTCTTAAAAAGACAATCCAGACGGTGGTAAGAAATCCGATTCCCACAAAGAAAAAGATGTAGAAATACTGGATCAGAAAGCCAATGTAGGAGGTGATCATAATGGGAAGAAGGCTGCGAAGCACAAAATCCTTGATCTCCAGGCTGTTGTTGTCAAAGTCCTGTATGAGCTTTATATGAAACAGTGCACAGGCAATCAGTGCCGCCCCGAGCCATGCATACATTCTGATTAGCATATTGCAGGATACGGTCTGAGGATTGAGTCCCCAGAACAATAGCACCGCCACTTCTACAGGAAGCGGAACCCCAAGCCTTTTCATAAGCAGGACAAGAAACACAAATGCTACCACAAAGGCCAGCAGGTTTGTTATAAGCCCCGTCCACTTTGTAAACTGTCCCGGTACAAAGCTGCAGAGCGTATGGAACAGGAAATAATAAAAGGGTGGATGCACATCCCAGGACTGAACCAGCTTAACCATTCCGTAGTTAAAGCCCTCTCCGGGCTTAACAGCAAACTCATCCAGCACAGCCTGCCTCTCCTGCCACTCCCTGTCAGGCTGAAACAGCCCTATGCTTCTGTTGCTGGAGTAGTAGGTATAGTATTCATCCTCGTGAAATCCCGCCTTCTGTGTTCCGTAGAAAATGCTCAGAGCCAGCGAGATAATTAATATCAAGCCAAATATATATTTTTTCATTATCAAAGTCCCCGAATCCGAGCATGAAGAGTCCTTACGCCCTT
>JAGBMP010000116.1 GCA_017634825.1 Butyrivibrio sp. | reverse complement strand
TGGTACAATAACAAATGCAGACATAAATGGAGCTGCAAACATCTTAAGGAAAGTATTCCCAAAGGTAAGCCAATGGGATAGAGGCATAGTGGACATGCCCTGTTCTGCAGGATGCATAGAGCATCCTACAGGTTCATGCCGTTTCGTGGCATAACAGAAACCCTTTCCGACGTGGAGTCGGTGAGGGTAGTTCATGGCAGATGCAGGTAGATGCTTTTAAAGGTCTTTTGGCGAAATATCACGATCATGACATGAGTCCCGCTGCTGAGAGCTACGAGAGAATCATGCAGAAATTTGACTTCAAAGGAACCACATATTACTTCATTGTTGCTGATGGGAAAAGAGTCGGTGGCATCAGGATAATTGATAAAAAGGACGGCAGCAGAAAGCGCATCTCTCCCATATGGATAATGCCGGAATTTAGGAACCTTGGCTTTGCTCAGCAGGCTATTTTGGAAGCTGAGAGAATCTACGGCGAGGATAACTGGAGCCTTGACACCATACTTCAGGAAAAAGGCAACCTCCATCTCTACGAGAAACTCGGATACCGGCAAACCGGTAAAATCGAGAAAATAAGTGACATAATGGACATAGTTTACTACGAGAAAAACTAAAGCCTATGCTATAATGAACCCTGGGGACGGAGTCAGTGGCTCATTTTTGAGCCCTGAGGACGGAGTCAAGGGCTCATTTTTTTCGACAGGTATGAAAAGAGGAGAATTAAAGTATGGCGGGACAGATTACGCACATGGAAGTAGCGTACAGGCTGATAGACAGATTGGGGATTGGCGAGGGGAAGGCTGAGTACATACTCGGCTCGGTGGCGCCTGATTCGGTGCACTTTGACGAGGATTATCTGAGCAAAAAGATACATTCCCATTTATTCGAGAACTGCGGACCATGGGGAGATACGCAGAACTACGATAACTGGATCATAAATATCAAAGCCTTTTGGAACAAGTATGTGGTAAAAGAAAATGACAATGTCCGAAAGGCATTCTACATCGGTATAGTCGTGCATTGTCTGACAGACTATTGGAATGACCTATCGATCTGGCGAGCTCTGCAAAAAGAGATGATTCCGCCCATGACTATAGACGAATTCAAAGAAGCATATTACCCTGAATCAAACAGAATAGACAGATGGCTCTATCAGAACATAGATGACGCCGATGAGATAATGAGACTTCTTGAAGACTCAAAGGCGGAAGATTTCGAGGACTATGTTAAGGCCATGTGCATGACGAAGATGAAAAGACATCTCATAGACGAGCAGTACAATCTTCCTGATCCTATTGATGTGTCCGGACATAAATTCTATAAAGCAGATATGATGCGCAGGTTCGTGGGCGAAGTCCCGGATCGGGTTTTCGACCAGATAAAGGAGTTTGGAGACAACTCTCCGGTTCAGATGCTGCTTATAAATGATGACTACCTTGGACATGTAGAGACGCTTCGTCATGCCTGCAGAGGAATACTTGTAAGGGATGGAAAAGTTCTTTTGTGCCACGAGCCAAAGAGTGGACTTTACATCATTCCCGGCGGCGGAGTGGAAGGTCATGAAAACTACACTGATTGCTGTGAGCGCGAGATGTTGGAGGAGACCGGCTACAGGACAAAGGCCGTAGCAGGATATCTTGATATTGAAGAGCTCTTTGACGTGTGGAGACACATAAATCATTACTACGTATGTGAGCTCATAGAAGATACAGGAGTTCAGCACCTTACGGAAGCAGAGAAGCTTGCTGGTTACACCAATGCATGGGTTCCGCTAAAGCAGGCGCTGGAGATATTCGGTAAATACAAAGACTACCACGACAGGGATATAGCAATTTACGGACTTTACAGGCGTGAATATACTGCGCTTAATGAGTATGAGAAGTTCATCTCAGGAGGAAAGCGCAATGGATAACAGGTCTTTTGACTCAAAGAGAATTGCGCTTGGTTATGCCAAACGCCCGTGGCTTCACTATGGAAAAGCAGACTGAGTATGACATGGAGTATGAATTTGATCTCGAATCATTTGTTGACTTCATGCTGATCCAGTCAAATGTAAATGCACAGATCGAGGGCGGAAGCATAACAGCTGATGAGGCCGGAGAATGGATAGAGACGTCTCTTGCGCCAATATTTGAACAAGGTAAAAAGAGCCTTATCTTCCATGGCTACAGCTGGTACATAAGGAAAGTGGCTACGGCCTAAAGACAACAGGGAATGGAGAGCGAAAATGCCCAAGCAGAACATATTTGACAACGAGACATTCTTTGAAGGTTACAAGAAAATAAGGGAAAAAGAATCAAACGCCAACGACCTCTTTGAAATCCCGACGCTGTTTTCTCTTTTGCCTGACCTGACGGGGAAAAGAGTTCTCGACCTTGGATGCGGATATGGCGAGCACTGTATCTCTTTTATCCAAAAAGGAGCAGACAGGGTTGTGGGCATTGACATTTCAGAGAAGATGCTGGAAGTGGCAAAGGCCAAAAACAGCAATTCGAAAATCGAATATCGTCTTATGCCGATCGAGGACATAGACCAAATAACAGAGAAGTTCGACGTGGTCATAAGCTCACTGGCCCTTCACTATGTTGAGGACTTCGAAGGAGTAGTAAGGAACGTCAATAACCTCCTTACACCCGGCGGCGAATTCATCTTTTCACAGGAGCATCCCTTTAACACCTGTCATAGCACAGGCGATCGCTGGACCAGAGATGAGAACGGTGAAAAGATACATATCAATCTGAAAAACTATGGTATCGAGAAAGAGAACGAGAGCACCTGGTTTGTTGACGGCATAAAGAAGTACCATAGGATGTTTTCGACGATAGTAAATACGCTGGTTGAGACCGGTTTTGTAATAGAGAAGATGGTAGAGCCGTTGCCGGATGAAGAACTTCTTAAGAAATTTCCTGAGCATAAGGATCTTTTCCATAAGCCGGATTTTCTGGTCATTAAGGCAAGGAAACATTGAGGATCACTATGAAAAGACTTTTTGAAATTGATCTAAAAGATTATAAAGAATCAGACAACGTATTTCGAAGACCCTCTGCCAGAGCAATCATCAGAAAAGGCGACAAGATCGCGCTGGTGTACAGCAAGAAGGAGAAGTATTACAAATTCCCGGGCGGCGGAATTCACGATGATGAGGACAAAAGACAAGCTCTCGTCCGTGAAGTCAGAGAGGAAGTCGGAATGGTTGTCATTCCGGAGAGCATCAGGGAATTCGGAAGTGTCCTTCGTAGGCAAAAGAGTGATCGGGGAGAGAACACTATCTTCGAGCAGGAGAACTTTTATTACTTCTGCGATGTAGAAGACGAGCTGGTTGAGCAGGAGCTTGATGATTATGAGAGCGATGCTGAGTTTGTGCTGCGCATAGTAGATCTTGATACTGCAATCAAAGCCAATGACATTTATTCCAGCGATGTCTTTTTTAATGAAGTCATGATAAAAAGAGATCTCAGAGTGCTGAGATTATTGAAGGATATTTGATACTAGGAGAAAAGACCTGATGATTAATCTTGAGACTGACAGGCTGATCCTCAGAGATTACACTGAGAGCGACTTTGACGCCTACTACAAATTGAAGACCGATGATAAGACCATGTACTATATGCAGGACATCAAGCTGGATTCACCTGAAGATGCCAGGGCAGAGTTCAGAGATGTACTTGCAGATATGGAGAAGCCTGACAGGGAGTTTTATTTCCTGCACATGGAACTTATAGATACCCATGAGCAGGTAGGAAGCGTTGGTTATACGGTTACAGACAACACTCCGGTTGGTAAGCTTGTTCATTTGGGATACTTCACATATCCGAAGTTCTGGGGTAACGGATATATGTCCGAGGCAGTGAAGAAGGTACTTGAATTTGCTTTCACCAAGGACAACGTGTACCGTGTCACAACTGGATGTCTTGCAGAGAATATCGGCTCCGAGAGAGTAATGCAAAAAAGCGGGCTCATAAAAGAAGCTGAGCATATCGACTATGAGTGGCACGACGACAGGATGAAAACCCGCCTGGAGTACAGGCTCCTTAAGAACGAGTGGGAGGAAATGCAAAAAAATGGATTACAGAAGAGCTACCATAAAGGACCTTGATGAGCTTGTAAGGACGAGGCTAGAAGTCCTTAGAGCAGCCAATAAACTTGATGAAAGCGTAGATATGTCTGAGGTTGAGAGGCAGTCAAAAGACTATTATGAAAAGGCTCTTACAGACGGATCACATACTGCATACCTTGTCTATGACGGGGATAAATTTGTCGGTGCCGGCGGAGTGAGTTATTTCAGAGTTATGCCGACTTACCATAACCCGAGCGGAGAGAAGGCATACATCATGAACATGTACACAGCGCCTGAATATCGCAGGAAGGGCATAGCATTTAAGACGCTTGACCTTCTCGTACGGGATGCAAAAGAAAGAAACGTTAAAGCTATATCTCTTGAGGCAACCGACATGGGCAGGCCACTCTACGAGAAGTATGGCTTTGTGAAAATGACTGACGAAATGGAGCTTATATGAATTCAGACAGAGTAAATGAACTTAGGAAAGAATGGGAAGCAGAGGAAAAGATTGCCCACATTCATGGCTGGGACTTTTCTCACATCCATGACAGATACGAAGAGGAGGACGATCTTCCCTGGGATTACAAGAAGATAATTGAGGAGTATCTTGATCCTGAAATGAAGCTTATGGATTTTGATACGGGAGGTGGAGAGTTCCTGCTATCACTAAAGCATCCTTACAAGAACACAGCAGCAACAGAGGGCTTTCCGCCAAACGTTGAGCTGTGTAAAGAGACTCTTTTACCACTTGGGATTGACTTTAAGCCCTGCGATAATGAGTCAGACATTCCTTTTGCCGACAGCTCTTTTGACATAATGATCAACAGACACGGCAGCTTTGACCCCAAGGAGATACACAGACTCCTTAAGGATGATGGCATATTCATCACGCAGCAGGTGGGAGGCAAGAACGACAGGGAACTGGTGGAGATGGTTCTTCCCGGCACGCCTGAGCCCTTCCCGGAGTTAGAGCTCTCTATCCAGAAAAAGAAATTTGAAGAAGCCGGATTTGAAGTGATCCGCGGCGAAGAAGTATTCAGACCTATCAGATTCTATGATGTGGGAGCATTCGTTTGGTTTGCGCGCATCATAGAGTGGGAGTTCCCGGATTTCTCGGTGGAGAAGTGCTTCGACAAGCTCCTAAAGATGCAGGAAAAAATCGACAAGAACGGCTTCGTCGAGGGAACCATCCACAGATATCTCATTGTAGCGAAAAAGTAAAAATGAGCCCTTGACTCCGTCCCTGGGGGTCAAAAATATGTTGACTAAAAACCGCATATTTGTTACTCTTTGTAATGTAATAAAAATCTTAAGGAAAGCGAGGTAATCATAATAATGAGTGCAAACAGAACAGAGCTTGTAACCCAATATAGTATGATGACCTCGGTTTATGCCTTCTGATATCTTCAGGGCGATTATATAGATACTTTTAACCGTGGCATTTTTGTCGCGGTTTTTTTACGCCATCTAACAAGGTCTCCATACTATAGCTGAAACTAATACCAACAAACGATAGCAAAGCAAATTCAAGGAGACAAAACATTGAATAATTTAATAATCAGAAAAGAAACTACAAGCGATTACTATGATACGGAACTGATGACCATGCGCGCATTTTGGAATATTCACGGCCCGGGATGCAACGAGCATCTGATGGTGCACAAGCTCCGTGGCGTAAGTGAATATCTGCCGGAACTTAGCCGGGTGGCAGAGCTTGATGGACAGATTGTCGGAGCGATTTTTTACTCAAAGGCCAAAGTCGTTGATGGAGAGAAAGAATATGAAGTCCTGACCTTCGGACCTCTGGCAGTAGAGCCAACATGCTTTAGCGCAGGTATAGGAGGGGCGCTGTTAAAAGAGACTATTTCTCTTGCAAAGGCAGCAGGGTACAAGGGAATCGTGATTTGCGGAGAGCCTCAGTACTATCCTAAGCACGGCTTTAAAACCTGCGACAACTTTGATATCCATCACCCGGCATTTGGAAATGCAGATGCGTTTATGGCATTTCCTCTAAACGACGGATTTGAGGATATACACGGCCTGTTCTACGAAGCTCCTGTTTTCGAGGAGTGTGAGGATGAAGATGAGGTAAAAGAGTTCACGAAAGAATTCCCATATTACAAGCCTCTTAAGCTTTCCTGTCAGTGGCTTCATGAAGAAAAACTCGGAAGAATATCACAGGTAAGCAAAAACAGCTACATGATAAAATTCTGGGAACAGGAAATCCCTGCAAAGCTAAAGGGCAGTTTTTACGGAGAAGATGCGGATAAGCTTCCGGTAGTTGGCGACTATGTGACATTTCGCTATAACAGACAGGGGGATTCAATGATCCTTTCTGTATGTGAGAGAACGAGTTTCCTCCAAAGGCCCGACCAGGCCAAGACGGGAGTCATGCAGTACATGGTTTCCAACGTGGACTACTGCTTTATTGTTACTTCTCTAAATAAAGATTACAACTACAATCGAATAGCGAGGTATGCAAGTGTTGCACTTCAGGGAGGCTCTATTCCTGTTGTTATCCTAACCAAATCCGACCTCTGCAACAATACCGGAAGATATGTGCGTGAGGTGGAACAGATCTCTGATAAAGTGCGTGTTCATGCAATTTCGGCGATCTATGGCATCGGCCTCGAGGAACTAAGGCAGTACCTGGTACCCGGAAATACGATCTGTCTCATGGGCTCCTCCGGTGTCGGAAAATCAACACTCATCAACACTCTGGTAGGAGAGGACATCATGAAGACCTCCGAGATCAGAGAAGATGATGACAAGGGACGACACACCACAACCATCAGAAGACTCATAGAGACATCAAACGGTATCTGCTTTATTGACACTCCCGGAATGCGCGAAATAGGCATGGCAAACACTGCTGAAGGTATTGATGATACCTTTTCCGATATTGTAGAATTGGAATGTCAGTGCAAATTCAGTAACTGCAGGCACGAGACAGAGCCGGGATGCGCAATTAAAGCAGCTATCGCAAACGGCGAGCTCTCCCCTGAGAGATATGCACTGTACAAGAATCTTGGCTCGGAGAATACCAAGAACTACGCCAAGAAAAAAGAAATTTCCAAGTGGGCCAAGGCATATAAGAAAAACAATAACAGGTACATGGAATGAAATCTTTTATAAGACTTACGGATCACAAAAAAGAAGAGCTTCTTAAGATATTTGAGATTGCCGATACCATCGAGGAGTATGACGGATTCCTTAAAGGGAAGACCATAGTTATGTTTTTTCCGGCATCGAGCATAAGAACCAGAGTGTCTTTTGAAAAAGGAATATACCTTCTCGGTGGGCAGTCCATCTTGTTCGACCCAAAGACACTGGACAAGAAGGAAGAAATAAAGGATGTGTGCGGATATCTGGAGAACTGGGCGGATGCTGTAATAGTGCGCTATCCGGATATTAACATGACTGACAGGATGGCTGATGTAATGTCAGCCCCTGTCATTAATGCCATGACAGATGACAATCATCCCTGCGAGATGATGTCCGATATTTACACTCTTTCCAAAATCAGGGAGGATTATATTAGCGATAAATACTTATTTGTCGGCGGCGACGGAAACATTGGCAGAGCCTGGAAAGAGGCATCGGATGCCTTTGGCTTTTCGCTTACTCAGTGTAGTCCGGACAAATATCGAATCCCCGGAGCTTCTTACGATGTTACTCTGGAGAGTGCAATTGTTGGAAAAGACATTGTCTGCACCGATTCTATTCCGGCGAGTATGCTGGAGGATTTTAAGAACTATCAGGTGACAAAAGAGCTGATGGAGATGGCAAATGAAAGGGCGGTCCTAAATCCGTGTCCTCCGTTCTATCGTGGAGAAGAAGTATCTGCGGATGTGATCGATTCAGATTTCTTTGTTGGATATGAATTTAAAAAGAATCTTTTGAAAGTTCAACAGGCAATCATGATCTATGCTTTGAACTGAAGGGAAAGAGGAGCGTGTTATGAAAATACTTGTTGTGGGTGGTACCAGATTTTTTGGAATTCCAATGGTCAATGCACTACTGTCCGCCGGCCATGATGTGACAATTGCCACGAGAGGAAATGCCAAGGCGGATTTTGCAGGAGAAGTGAAAAGTGTTGTTTTTGACAGGACGGATCCTGAAGCTGTTAAAAGAGCTTTAAGTGGCCTTAAGTATGATGTAATAATTGATAAGATTGCCTATGGCTCCAATGACGTAAAAGCTCTTTTGGAAAATGTAACCTGTGACAGGTATATTCAGATGTCCAGTTGCTCTGTGTATCATGAGGACCATGCGGACATCAGAGAAGAGGAGTTCATTACACGGGAGCATCCACTAAAATGGCAGGACAGACTTCCCGACTATCCCGAGACCAAGCGTAACGCAGAACGTGCAGCGCTGGAGTTTATGGATGAAGCTTCATGCACCTATGTGAGATATCCTGTTGTCCTGGGTGAAAACGACTATACCGGACGACTTCGTTTCTATATTGATCATATAAGGAACGGAAGTCCCATGTACGTTGATGATATGGACAGAGCAATGTCTTTCATCCATGAAAAAGAAGCAGGGGAGTTCATCGCATACCTCGTTGATCATCCATGCAGCGGAGCTGTGAACGGATGCTCAAACGGAGTCGTAAAGATTTCGGAGATCATAAATTATGTGGAAAAGAAAGCAGGCAAGACTGCGATTCTCGATGCTGCCGGCGACGCAGCGCCATACAACGGACTGACAGATACGCTGAGCTTTAATACAGAAAAGGCAAGGAGTATCGGATATACATTTTCGGATTTAGGTGGTTGGATATATGGGCTATTGGATTATTGCAACGCTTGCAGCGTTTTATGTTAAGGGGCTTTGCGGATTCGCAAACACTCTTGTTTTTACATCAATACTAAGTTTTACTTCGGCCAATATAAATATTTCACCTTTGGAACTGATCCTGGGTTATCCGACAAATATCATAATAAGCTGGAAAGAGCGAAAGTCGATCAATCCAAAGATCGTGATTCCACTAGCCACCATGGTAATAGCCGGAAGCTTTGGAGGAGCTCTTTTCCTGAAGAATGCGGATATTACGCTGGTCAAGATAATCTTCGGAATGCTTGTGATAATTGTTGGCATAGAGATGCTGCTTAGGGAATTGTCCCACAAGAAGATGGAAAGCTCTAAGATACTGCTTACGATAATAGGAATTCTGTCAGGTTTTCTGTGTGGACTTTACGGTGTTGGTGCGCTGCTCGGTGCCTATGTTGGAAGAACTACAGATAATATGAAGGCATTCAAGGCCAATATCTGCACAGTATTTGTGATTGAGAATACCTTCAGAATAGGTCTTTATCTCTTTTACGGAATCCTCACTGTGGCTTCGTTAAAGAGAGCCTTGGTGCTTGCACCATTCATGCTTATCGGACTGGTGGCAGGAATGCTCAGCGCCGGAAGGATAAGCGAACATGTGGTAAAAAAGATTGTGATCATCCTACTGATCGTATCAGGAATCGCACTGATTCTGAACAATATACTTTAAGAGGTTCATTTTGAACCTCTTATTTTTTGCAAAAAAACTGTTGACTCTGACCTTACGTAATGGTTTAAGCTATAATTACACGTGAAGGAGATGAAAGCCATGATGACAGTAAATGAGGTAAGTAAACTGACAGGAGTGAGTATACGCACCTTGCAGTATTACGACAAAATAGGACTTCTTAAGCCGGCGGAGTATACCGGGTCCGGATACAGGCTGTATGACGATGCAGCCCTGGAGAAGCTGCAACAGATTTTACTGTTCAGGGAGCTGGAGTTTCCGCTAAAAGACATAAAAGAAATTGTGACCAGATCTGATTTTGACAAGAGGAAAGCACTGGATCAGCAGATTGGGCTCCTGGAACTAAAGAAGGAGCACATCGAGAACCTGATCGATATGTGCAAAGGACTAAAACTGAGAGGAGTGAGAAATTTGGATTTTAAGGCATTTGATATAAGTAAAATTGATGAATACGCAAAAAGAGCAAAAGAGCAGTGGGGAAAGACTCCCGAATTCAAAGAGTTTGAAGAAAAAGATAAGAACCGCACTGATTCTGAAAAGGAAGATATGATGTCAGATTTCATGAAGATATTTGAGGAGTTTGGCGCCATGAAGGAGCAAGATCCTGCATCTGCTAAGACCCAGGTTCAGGTTAGAAAGCTTCAGTCCTACATCACTGAGCATTTCTACCACTGCACCGATGAGATACTCTTTAGTCTTGGCAAGATGTATGCCGGAGGCGGAGAGTTCACCGACAACATAGACAAGATGGGCGGCACCGGAACTGCAGAGTTTGTCTATCAGGCAATCAAGATCTACTGCGACAGATAATGAATTGTCAGTAAAAATAACCTATAGACTGAAAATTATATTGACAACGCATAATACGCCCTTTATACTTACAACTAATTATGTATACTTAAGACCTTATCAAGCACATGTTTGGTAAGGTCTTTTTTTATAAACATCGTGCGAGAAAACCCCTTCCGATGAAATCGGTTGTGGGATGAATCGCACTAGCTTTTCTTTTTGTATTTCCCCGTCTTAATGTATTTGCGTTTGTGTTCTTCTGTTCGCTGATCTTCAATGTATTTCTTAACAGTATCAAGAGAAACACTTCC
>JAGBMP010000115.1 GCA_017634825.1 Butyrivibrio sp. | reverse complement strand
TAGCCAAGGATTGCAAGTAAAAGACCAAGGATACCTACTGAGAAGTTGTTTACAAGCATTTCGAATCCGGCAGGGATCTTGCCCTCAACTGCCTTGTCGAACTTCTTGATAACCCATCCTGCAAGAGGATCTGCTATCATAGCGCCCATGAACATTGTGTACTCTGTTCCGCAGATAACACCGATTGTCATGATGGCCCCCATTACAGCGCCACGCGCTCCACCAACCATTTTACCTCCCTGGTATGCTATGAGAATTGGCAGAACATATGTTAACATTGGGCCAACTATTGAGCTAAGTTGTGCGTTAGGGAGCCAGCCTGAATCAATGAAAAGAGCTGTCAGAAGACCCCACGCAATAAACGCGCCGATATTCGGCATGACCATTCCACTTAGGAAACGGCCGAAGCTTTGTATTTTTTCTTTCATTTGGATTTCCCCTTCCAACCTATGCGATAGGTACGTCCCGACACGTCTGCCGGTATTTCAAGTGTATAATCCGAACGCATTCGTTTGTTGTAAGGTCATTATATTTGTACGCAATTTGATTTTCAATTCATACATCTTTAACTTTGTCATGAGGAGAAAGTGACAAGTCCTTAAGAGTCAAATACTGCGCGGTGTATAATGCACCGCGCAGTATTTATTTATCCAGTATTTTTTCAAATTCTTTCTTGGGCATCGGCTTGTAGAAGTAATACCCCTGAATATAATCACAGTCATAATTTTTCAAAAATTCAAACTGTTCTTTGGTCTCAACGCCCTCGGCTGTAACCTTGGCTCCGATCATATGGGCAAGACCGATGGTTGTTATGATTATGGACTCCGCCTTCTTGTTGATCCCTATCTTGCGGATAAAGCCCATATCCAGCTTGATAATATCAAAGCTGAAATTCTCCAGCATGGAGAGAGAACTCATTCCGCTTCCGTAATCATCAAGCAGGATCTTTATCCCCTGCTTCTTCATTTTATTAAGATAGTCCATTGCCTTGGTCTCAAGGTCGGCGTAGGCTGACTCGGTGACCTCAAATCTTATCATGGTGGTATCAAGCTCTAAGTCTTTTATCCTCTCAAAAATACTCTCAATAAAGGAAGCGTCATAGAAGTCCACCCGGGAGAGGTTCATGGCGCAGGGCACTATCTTCTTTTTCTTGTAGGTGCGCCTTGCTATCAGCTCCATTCCCTTCTCTACGATAAAGTTGTCGAGGGTGGGGATCTTGCCCTCCGCCTCTATTACCGGAATGAAGCCCCCGGGAGATACCATACCGAAATCCCTGTGATTCCATCTGATCAGCATCTCCGCGCTGACGATCTCTCCTGTCTTGGCATCAACAATAGGCTGATAGTAGGGTTCAAACTCGTTGGCATCAAGGGCTCTTTCAAAGTCCGAAAGCAAAAACCTCTGCCTCACATAGCTTTCCTTCATGGCGTCATCATAGTAAGCATAAAGAAGGTTTCCCTTTCCGGTCTTGATGCTCTTTTCTGCCAGCTTGGCTCCTGCAAGGAGCTGCGTAACCTTGGTCCCGGAATTGTTTATTGCGTGAATTCCACAGCGTATCTCATAGTTAAATTCCTTGTTCTCAACCCTGAAGGTCTGGGAACACATAGCCTTAAGATTCTTTTCCTTCAGGTTTTCATCGGCTGTGATAAGAGCAAAGTGATCACTCTCAAGTCTTCCTATGATCAGCGGCTTCAGATACTTTTTAAGTGCATCTCTTGTCTGCAGTATAACCATGTCTCCGCTCTTGTCGCCAAAGAGCTCGTTGACAGCCTTAAAGCCCTTGACATTGGTATATACAAGAGAGTATTTCCCCTGTCCATTCATTTCCGAAAGAAACAGCTCTGCCCTGTCAAGGAATCCCGATCTTGTGTATTCATTGGTCATAATGTCGTGATCGAGAGCCTTAGTAATATCGGTGTAGACGAACAAAAGCCAGTCCGGATATCCCGGAACGCTGCTTACTCTGACTCTTTTTGCCCTTCTTCCTCTTTCAACATCAACGTTAAATATCCTTACAAAACTTCCGTTTCGTTTAACTTCTTCATCTATGGAAGGAATGCGCATGTACTTAAGGAATTTCCCACGCTCTTCTTCCATAACCTTCTGGGAGAGCTTAAAAGACACGTCGTTGAATCTTAACTTGGTAGTCTCGTAGGCCTCCCACAGCTCCTGGGTAAGATAGTACACTTCACAGATACCGTTGTTCTTGTTGACGGATACGATCATATCGAAGCCATCCGCAAGAATAGACTTTACCACAGGCTGTTCATACATGCCCATGATAGGTATGACCGGCCCCTCTTTTAAGGGACTGACAACTCCATCCTCTATAACCTCGCCGGTACCTTTAAATCTGGTCCTTCCGTTTTTAACTTTAAAAAAGCTTCCGTCGGTGATGAGATAAAATCTCCCCCCGAAACTGTCGGGAATCACTATGTCGTCGATGACTTTTTTGCCGTCTATCACCATTTTCTTCATGGTCTCGGCGTGAGGTATTATTTCTATATTGGTAAGATCAAGTCCGTCGGAAAACCGGACAAAGTTAGGATCCGCAGCTTCACCCTTAAGCTCCGGCATAAGATATACGTTATAAGCAGCATTCATGGATCCGGCACTTAAGCCTATTATGATACCCTGATAATCCACGAGGGCCTCTTTAAGTCCGATGCGCTTCATAAAGGCCAGCTGTGTGGGCGCATGACCACCGGCCAGATAGATTACATTTGACCAGGCAATAATATCAGCAAGATCAGTGCCCGACATTTCGCCAAGTACCTTGACTTCGCTTACCGGAAGGCCTTTAAACTCAAAGGCATCTAAAAGACGCCGCTTTTGATGATCGTTCTCTTCCTCGGCAGCCGGGTCACATGGTATGTATAATAAATTGGCACTGACAGGCCACTCACCTCTAAGGTCCTCAAAAAAACCATAGGGATCTTCAGGCTCTTTTTTCTCATAAGAGCCCAGTTCCTGATATGGAATGAAACTGCCGGTTAGATAAAGAACCATTCGCTCTTTCCCCTTTAACCCAAGACCATTTGCATATCGTATATAAATCTATTGTATCACGTTTTTGCATTCCCTGCTGTATTAACTATTTCTTTTTCCACAACAAAGCCCGGCGTGCTTATACCACTCTGCTGATTAATGGTATCCAGCACCATGGTCGCATATGGATCGGAATCAGGCTGCAGCAGTACTGTTTCTTCGCTGCCGGCATCTTTCCCATCAAGCCCTTCAGACGTGCCCCAGGAAATAGCCGCCTTATTATCACGTCTTCTCCTGTCGGCCTGAACGGCTCCGGACTCAGCATCCTGCCTTATCTTGTCTATGGATTTCCTGGCCTCTGAACCGGACAGAACTGCAAGATAATGTTTGATATCAAGCTTGATCCAGATGAATATATCCAGGATCACCAGCAGGATAAACACTATCAGCGATACCAGCGCAAAGGTATTATAATAACTTACTTCACTCATCTTTAATTACCTCCCGCTGCAGTATCGAGAGCATTCTTGGCAAGTGCGAAGGAATTTAACGTCTTGCTCACCATCTCTTTTTCACTCTTACTAAGCTCAGAATCTGAGCTGATATCTGATTCAATATGAGATACGCAATAGTTGATCTCATTATTCATATCTTCATAGGTCACGCCGGCAGACATGAGCTTGCCGGAGTTGTCATAAACCTGGTGCGCTATCTCGCCGTATATCATAAGTGCCGTGACGGGATTGTCCTCTTCAGCGATGTTTCCCTCCGCAATCACGCACAGATCATCCCAGAACTGTTTGTATTTCACAACCGGATCGCCACTCTTTGAGACTACGGTTTCCTCGTCCATCTTGGAGTAGTACTGGGCGATGGTCCCCAGCTTCTCTGCTCTTATCTGCTTGCTCTGGGAAAGTGTCTTTTGCCCGGCTGCAATATCCAGCCACTTGCGTGAGAGCTGCTTGTTGCCATCGTCGTTGTAGCAATAGAAGTACGCAACTCCAAGCTTATATGCAACCTCGGCATATCCGGACTTGTCCTGTGCAAGCCTCTTCTCGGCGGTAGAGTTGCCGACAGGTGTTATCAGTGCCTGTCTGATGAGTACATCCTCATCAGGAGTGAGCACATCATCCATAAGGAAATAATCTATCATCTCTATGTAAGCATCGGGATTCTCGGGATCGATGCTGATGGATCTGCAGAACAGGCTTGTAGCGGAGGTCTCATCGGAGAGCGACTTGGCCTCTGTTATGTTGCTGTTGTAATTATAGGTCGCAAGTTCAACTGCCTTACTCCTGAACACCCCTGCCAGTATACCAAACACGAGTGCAACGGCTGTTACAGCAGCAAAGAGCCCAACTCCGATCCTGGCCTCTTTTTTATAGTTCTTATCTATCTCTTTGTAATGCTGAAGGTCATACATGACCTCAGCGCAGGACTGATATCTGTCATCCGGATTGTTCTGGATACATTTGTTTATTATGTACTCAAGTCCCGGCGAGAGCTGCTGATTCCAGTATCTGATAGGATAAAACTCATAGGGCGGCTCACTGGGATTGTGGCCGGTCACCAGATGATACAGCGTCGCACCAAGGCAGTAGATATCTGTCCTTGCATCTGTCTGTCCCATTCCTCCGAACTGCTCGGGAGCTGCATATCCCCTGGTTCCGAGATATGAAGTATCGCTGTTCTTCTGCTCTTTGAACTCCCTTGCAGTACCAAAATCAATAAGAGTGATGGTTCCGTCCGGGCGAAGCATGATATTGCCGGGCTTTAGATCCCTGTATATGATTGCGGGCTTTCTGGTGTGAAGGTACTCAAGCACGTCGCAGAGCTGAATGCCCCACTCAATAACGTAATCCTGAGGCTGAGCTCCCATGAGATTTAAGGCCTTCTCCAGAGTATTACCCTCGATATAATCCATTACAATAAGAAACCTTCCCTCCTCGTCAATAACATCAACGATGCTGGGAAGATAAGGGTGAGACAGCTCTTTTAAAAGATCTGTCTCCGTTATCAGGCTCTGTCTTACAACGCGGAAATCCGCCACAGCATCCTTGCGGACCTCCTTGATGGCCCAGGGTTTATTGGCACGCTCATTCATGGCCAGATAGACCGTACTCATTCCGCCCTGCCCAATCACACTCAGAACCTTATATTTACCACCTACTAAACTTCCGATTTCTAACATCTTACAACCTTACACTTTACATTTAATTAAAACCGCTGAAATATTATCTGTCTCTTCCCTTGATTTTACAAGCTCCACAAGCTCATCAAGGCTCTCTTTCATCCTGTCCTCATCTGTGCACTTAGACGGGCCAAGTGAACTTATAAGTTCCTCCTGATAAAGCTTTCTCCAGAAGCCATCAGAGCAGATAACTATAGAAGAATCCTCTTTTATCTCGCCCCTTACAAACTGAGGTAATACGTTCATTGAAGCGCCGACGCACTGAAGAAGAACGCTCCTCTGCGGACTTACCTCTGCCTCCTCGGGGGTCATCATTCCCCTGTCGATCATATCCTGCACCACACTCTGATCATGGGTCAAAAGAGCTATCTCTTCCCCCGAGATCTTATAAGCGCGGGAGTCGCCGATATTCATTATGGCAAACTCATTTCCGATCACCAAAAATGCTACAGCAGTGGTCCCAAGGGGTGCTCTGTTAACCATCCCATAATCAAATATCTTCCTGTTCATGTCAATGGCCAGAGTCTGCCATTCACGGCAGATATCCGCCACAATATCCTCGACCTCATCATTGCCATCCAGCTTCTGAGTGGCATTGGTTCTGCTCAGCACCATAGGAAGCTCAAAGGCAAACCAGTCCTGCATGCGTCTTACAAACATGGAACTGGCAACCTCTCCGTGGGTAAGACCTCCCATTCCATCGCAGAGAACTCCCAGAGCGATTCTGCCGTACTTATCACTGTTTGCCACCTTCACCATGGTGGAATCCTGATTCACTTCCTTGACAGTACCCTTGTCTGTACTGATACACACTTTATATTCCATTAAGTTTTCTTACCCATCTGTTTTCTGAACAAAGTTCAGGTCTATCTTAGCATATATTGATTAGTCTATGCACAATATTTAAGGAGACTCTATCATTTTCATCACATATAATAAGCAAAACGCTGAAAATGATTCACCGGGTTGCAGGAGGTTACCATGAGCATTTCACACAGAAAAGTAAACAAAGTTCTTGTTCTTACAGATAAAAACGGCGCACCGATTGCCAATAAGGATGTACATATCCGGCAGACTAACCACAGCTTTTTATTCGGCTGCGGAGCCTTTGATTTTATCCCACACGTAATGAACGGTGATGACAGGACAAAAGAGATAACGGAGAGCTGGCTCGATATCTTTAATTACGGAACGCTTCCCTTTTACTGGGGCAATTACGAACCCGAGGAAGGTAAGCCAAATAAAGAGATGCTCATGAATACAGCAAAATACCTTCAGGGTAAAAACGTCAAGGTCAAGGGCCACCCCCTCTGTTGGCACACTGTATGCGCCGACTGGCTCATGAAATATGACAACGAGACCATACTTAAAAAGCAGCTTGAGAGAATCGAGCGTGAAGTCGTAGGTTTTAAGGGCATTATTGACATGTGGGACGTCATCAACGAAGTGGTTATCATGCCCATTTTTGATAAGTACGACAACGCCATTACAAGAATCTGCAAGGAGAAGGGGCGAGTAGGCCTTATCCGGGAGGTCTTTGAAAAGGCTCACAAGTGCAATCCCGAGGCGACTCTGCTCCTTAACGACTTCAACACATCCATTAACTACGAGATCCTCATTGACGGATGTCTTAATGCAGGTGTACCCATCAGTGCCATAGGTATCCAGTCCCACCAGCATCAGGGCTACTGGGGAAAAGAGAAACTGGAAGAAGTTCTGGATCGTTTCTCTTCCTTTGGTCTGCCTATCCACTTCACGGAGAACACACTGATTTCAGGTGATATTATGCCTGCATATATTGAAGATCTCAACGACTGGCAGGTAGATGAATGGCCCAGCACTCCGGAGGGCGAAGAGCGACAGGCAAAAGAGATCGAAGAAATGTACCGAATTCTCTTTTCACATCCTCTTGTTGAGGCTATTACAACCTGGGATTTCAAGGACGGCGCATGGCTCAATGCACCAAGTGGGTTCCTCAGAAAAGACCTCTCGAAGAAGCCATCTTATGAGATGCTAAAAAAGCTCGTGAAAAACGAGTGGTGGACTGACACCACAGTAAAGACTGACGAAAACGGCCGCATAGACTTCTCAGGATTTAAGGGAGAATACAAACTGACCGCCGGCGATATGTGCGCAGATGCGACTCTCACCGACGATCAGGAAGAGCATATTGCAAGTTGGAACTAAAATTATCAGCAGAAGTGTTATACTCTTCTTTGAGTTGCATCAAATATGGGTGTCCGTAGCTTCAGATAATTCCATAATGCGCTCTCTAAACGGGATATGTTCTGCAAAATCAGAGGTGGAATCCAGATATGGCTCTAACACTTTTATTTTAGTGTGAATATCGTCGTAACAGCTTATGCAAAAATCTTTTGATAATCCGGCTTCTAGTCCAACTTTTACTATATCGTTTTGGGAAACATCCTTGCCTTTGCCATTCATTGATGTTGTCTGCTCTCCCCAATATGTATCGCTGTATGTAATGTCGTATGCCGGGGCCAGCTTCCATCCATGAAGATCAGTATACTTAAACGAGAAGTTCTTAGTATGATCATCCCGATTATGGCCAGCCACGTTAAAGGTCATTATCCTATATAACTGCTCTTTATCTAACGCGGCATCTTTCGTAAGCGCCCGTACTAATTTGAAATATGTTTCATAATCACATGAAGAAATACGAAAATCTGCTTCCAGAAGGGCAGCAAACGTGATTGTGAATATCTTTTCTCCTTCTTTCCTGTCGAATCGTTCTGTTTTAAAATATCCTTCGCAGACGGCAGACGGAATCAGTGATGTTTCTGTCATCACTATCCCGCAGTCTTTGGCGCATAATGAGTAATCGTATTCTCGCTTACCACTTATTTCCGGATCATTTTTTGATGGAAATTTTACTATCCAATCACGATTGTCTTCTGAAAGAAGTATTTTAGGCCGGGTTCCGCCGCTGGAACCGCCCATCTTATATAAAACATCTAATTGATCTGAACTTTTTGATGAGAGAACATTTTCACATTCTTTTGCTATTGTATCAAAATCCAGTCCTGAGTTTTTGCGATCAAAATCGGCTTCCTTGGATGGGATATATTCAAGAGCTCCCATTCCGTTTTTTCCAACATATGCAAGTCTTTCTAATGTGGTTATTTCACCTTTTTTTATGCCGATCGATTCTAAATATCTATCTAGGAGAAGTTGCCCCCAACTATCAGGGAGGCTGTCAGCAAAAACTCCGAATAGTCCGCCAAAGCGTTCTAAAGACCTTTCGTTTGGTACAAAAACGTCATTTCTTAACGGAAGTGAAAAAGGACTGATAGAAAAACCTTTTTTTTGCCAGTCACTGTCATACTGAAAAGCGATTCTCTTGTCCGGAGTTTCGGCAAGTGTACCCACATGCTGTTTATGATAGTATACATCTAAGGTTTTATTTACTTGCATTTATTACCTCCTCGATGCTACTATAAACCGGTTCTGTAAACAGATTGTTTATCTCCTGTATAAGCCCTAACTCCATAGTAAGCTTTATAAATGATTCAAGTGATATCTGTCCGGTTTTCTCAAATTTGCGCAACGTGGCATAACTCACATTACTTCTTCCTGCCAGCTCTTTCTGCGTGATTTTTTTTCTTTTTCTTATGCCCTTCATTTTTGTTGCTAATCTCAGTGCTACATCTGATGGGGTATCCCATAAAAAATTCAGTTGGTCCATATTTTGCCCTCTCTATTGCTATTATTATAGCAATTATTGCCCTAGCCAGCAACAAATCGTCATAATAATAGCACTTTTAACCAACTTTTGGATGCTTCTGTGGCTGAAAATCAACAATCACTTAGCCCTGTAATGTCGATATTAGTGCACCGGTGTATTTATCAAAAACAAAAAGCTTTGATCCAATCCAGCGAAACTCAAAATGTGCTCTATTTTCATTAGAAATCTTACCTATATTTTGTTCCTCTCCGGAATCAAGATTTCTTTCATAAACCGAGCCATTCCTATAAAGATATACCTTTTTATCAGTGTAACCAATGATTCGTTCACCGCTTGTTTCGAAGAGAACTTTACTCTTACCGCCTGTCACATCCAATGAGAACAGTAACTCTTTGCTGACATCTTCAATAGACAGCCCTCCAAGTCCAACTTCCATTAATCTGTGATTATTTTTATATACAGGGACTGCAGAAACACCATATATTACTCCGGCATTATCCGTAATGTTTCCCCACTGGACGTATTTGAACTCATCTCCGGAAATACATTCAATCGGTAACTCTTCGTCATCCACATTATAGGTGAAGCTGTCTTCTCCAAAGACCTTTTTGAGTGTGACCACTGTACCATCCTGCATTGTATAGTACATACTTGAAACCGCACCATAGGCAGCGTTTAGCATGTTTTCCTCTACAGCATCAATTTCAGTCTTTGTGATTTCACAGGTATTCGGATCAAAAATATATTTGTCGGTATAGTTATCTGATACAATCACGCTACCGTTTACGCTTTCTATCAGCATCTCATATTCTGAATCAAATACCGATCTTGTTTCTGCATCACCATCAAGATACATCAATGAATATTCGGGCACTTTCTCAGATCGTGTGAGTGCAAAAAGAATACCGTCCCCACACTCTACAGCATCATATATGTAACGATCATTTTCCGGCTGATAAACAACCGTGTCTGACGCAGTATTCACTTCCATCTTCACAATGGCTCCATATTTGAATTCATCTGCGTTTTTTACAATCCTGTAAAACGATGAGGTCGTCAGGTCATTGGGGCCCGTAGCCAACACTGATACTATCCGATCTGAATCTGCGGATCCGGTACAGCCTGTCAGAAGCAATATAGTAGAAAACAGGGCTATTAAATTAATTAGTTTTCTGCTTTTAAATATCACATTATGCTCCTCGTATTATATAGTCATACCCATTCTTTACCTTTTCTATAGGTATAGGATATGCTGTTGAAGATGCTGTGGATTGGTTTTAGTCTCCTACCGCACAGACGGTTGTTGAAAGGCTCCAACCACAGCCTCTTTGTCAAAGTGTTAATCAGTTAGATACCGCATGACGGTTTATGTAGAACGAGGTTACATCGGCAGAGAGCCCTGTGGATCCAATACAGCGTCAAATACTTTTAAGG
>JAGBMP010000114.1 GCA_017634825.1 Butyrivibrio sp. | reverse complement strand
TTCCCATGGCTACCGTATGGGTAGATGGTGTCAGATTATAATAAGCACCCTCTTCAGCTGATACCATAAACGAGGGCGTAAGACAGCTCATAACAATGAGCATAAAACTTGTCAAAATGACTGCTATTTTTTTCATGACATCCTCCTTGGGTCGTATATAGACACTTATTTATCCTAATTTTACCCTATAGGCTCATTTAAAATAATTGCATATTTATAATACTTTTCTTAAGTTCCTATTAAAAAGAGCCTGCCCGGATACAATATCCGGACAGGCTCCTTATAGATATTACTTATGCCTGGAATTTTACAGCTACAGCACCCTGCTGTTGCTCGCCTTGCGCAGCAGTCTCAAACTCTTTCGCATCTTCTGCCGAAAGTGCTTCTGCAGCCTCTTTTTCCAGGCTGATCTCATAGTTTATTGCTCTGGCGAGGGCGATAAGTCCCGCGCCGAAAACGTAGTCCCCATCATCATGGGCTTTTTTCACATATCTTTCTATACTTGCAATAAGGTGTTCTCTCGGAAATTCCGAAAGCACCCTGATAGCATCATCAAAGTAAGGTTTCTCAATATCCCTTATGCAGTCAAAGAGGAAATCTTCTGCCTTTAAGTTGTCAGGATAACCGAGTTTTTCATAGAGCTTTACTCCGTTGAGCACATAGATATCCTTGGTATACCTCTTGATATCTGCAAAAGCATCGCCATTGTTGACCTTGCCGGTTTTAATTCCTTCACATATTGATGCAATTTCAAGATCGGTCAGAGTCTTCTTAAAAAAGACCGGTTTGATATTATCCGGGGATATCAGTGTTTTTATTCGCTTCTTCCCAAGGTTACCTTTTTCAATGCCATTAAATTTCGCACGGCACTTCTGTTCCCACTGATATCTGAATTCATTCCAGTCCGCGGTAGCAAATCCGGAAGTCGAAAGGTGCATGTCTGCCTTGACCGCGTCAAAAGCCTCTTTGCATATTTCTTCCGGATAGTCTGATACAGTGCCCGTAAGTTCCTTCAGAGCTTCTGTTATCATTTTGTTTCCCTTCCACTCCTGTTCACCGCCATATGCTCCATCAATCATGTAAACAAAACATTTGTAGTCTACGCTTCTAAAATCAAATCTTTTGACCAGTGCAAGCGGATAGTACTTTCCTTTGATGTATACCCACCTTCCGCTGCTGCTTACTTGTACATCCTTAACTTTCTTGCCTTTACTTGTCACGTAGGGGCGGAATTTCTCTCCTGCAAGAAGTCTGTATATCTCACTCTTAAGGAACTTATCTCCCCAGTAAGGTACAACCTGGTCGTGAGCAAATCTCTCAGCTGTATGTTTTATTAAAAGAACTGCGGGAGCACCAAATATCAGAAGTCCGATCGGCATTGATGCCAATGCAATAAAGGAACAAAGAAGAGTAACAAATACCCAGTAAATCTTTTTGAATAATTCTCCGCTCCTGAAATACCCTTTTAAATAGTTCCACATAAAAAATCCAATCCACAAATAAGGGAAACGCTTTAGAGAGCGTTTCCCTAAATATCTAAATCTTATTTAGCAAGGATCATCATGATCTCGTTGCTTCTCTGTACAAACTTGGTCATTGCTTCGCCCTCAAGAGGTGCATTCTGGATGCGTGCAAGATCATAGAGCTGCTCGCAGATGGTCTTGGTGTTCTCGCCGTCTTCATGCTCCATCACATACTGAACAAGAGGATGATTAGCATTTAAGATAAGGGTCTGTCCCTCTGCTCCAAAGTCGCCCATTCCCATTCCGTTCATGGCATACATCTTCATCATCTCTGCCATACGACGGGATTCCTCTGATACAGTAAGCATTGATGAAACCTTCTTATCTTTAAGCTTCTCAAGCTTAACAGTGAGCTTGTCGTTCTTAAGAGCTTTCTTGATCTTCTCTGAGAGCTCTTTTTCCTTCTCTTCAAGCTCAGCTGCTGCCTTCTTGGAAGTTCTGGACTTAAAGGTATCTGTAAGGTCAGCGTCGATTCTCTTAAAGCGAATGCCCTCGTTCTTGCGCTCAAGCTGCTCCATGAAAGGAACATCGATGTTGTGCTTCATCACGAAAGCTTCCATCTTCTGAGCCTTGAACATGTTGATGTACTGGCTCTGCTGCTGCTCATCTGTTACATAGTAGATAGTGCGTGGTTCCTTTGAGGTTTCCTCCTGGCTGGCCGTCAGATTCGACGAATCGTCTGTGCCATTCTGGCTTGACTCTTCGGAATCTTTGGCCGGGGCTCCACCATCAGCTCCATCCTGATCGCTGGGTGTCGCTCCCTCGTCTACAGCCTCGGCCTTCTTGGCTTCCTCCTCAGCCTCTTTGTTGATCTGAAGGGCCTCAGGAGTTGTAAGGTACTTGCCATCCAGGTTCTTAAAGAGGATGTAGTCTGTCATCTTCTCGCAGAACTTATCATCGCGAAGGCAACCATACTTGATGAATGGACTGATGTCGTCCCAGTACTTGTCATAGCTCTCTTTATCAGTCTTGCAAAGGCCCGCAAGCTTCTCAGCAACCTTCTTTGAAATGTACTCGGAGATCTTCTTGACAAAACCGTCGTTCTGAAGAGCTGATCTTGATACATTAAGAGGAAGGTCAGGACAATCGATAACACCTTTAAGGAGCATCAGGTACTCAGGAATTACTTCCTTGATGTTATCTGCGATAAATACCTGGTTGTTGTAGAGCTTGATTGTTCCCTCGATGGATTCAAACTCCATGTTGATCTTAGGGAAGTAAAGAATACCCTTTAAGTTGAAAGGATAATCCATGTTGAGGTGGATCCAGAAAAGTGGCTCCTTGTAGTCTCTGAAGACCTTTCTGTAGAACTCCTTGTACTCCTCGTCTGTGCAATCCTTGGGAGTTTTAGCCCAAAGAGGATGGATGTCGTTCAAAAGCTCAGGTCTTCTCTTTATCTTATACTGAAGCTCAGGCTCCTCTGTTTCGCCTTCCTTCTTCTCGGGATGAACCTCCTCGATCACTGTATCTGAATCAAGCTTCTCTGAAGCCTTGATAGTCTCTGTGCCTTCTTCATTCTCTTTTGACAGATAGATCTCGTAAGGCATGAATGAGCAGTATTTCTGGATAACTTCTCTTGCCTTGTACTCGTTGCAGAACTCAAGGCAGTCCTCTGAGAGGTGAAGTGTTACTGTTGTACCAACTTCTGCCTTGGTGCCGTCTTCCATCTCAAAGTCTGAACCGCCATCGCAGGTCCAGTGCACAGGTGTGCCGCCCTTGTATGAAAGAGTATCGATATCTACTGAATCAGAAACCATGAAGGTTGAGTAAAAACCGAGTCCGAAGTGACCGATGATCTGATCGGCGTTGGCCTTGTCCTTGTACTTGTTAAGGAAGTCCGTAGCACCTGAAAATGCCACCTGGTTGATGTATTCCTCAACCTCCTCAGCTGTCATACCGATACCGTTATCTACGATCTTGATGGTCTTGTCCTTGTCGTTTAATATAATGTCCACGCGAGGCTTATAATCATCGGGAAGCTGGTACTCGCCCATCATATCCATCTTCTTGATCTTGGTGATGGCATCGCAGGCGTTTGAGATCACTTCTCTGTAAAAGATATCGTGGTCTGAATAGAGCCATTTCTTGATGATTGGAAACATATTCTCGCTGTTGATTGATAAATTACCTTTTTTTGAAGCCATAATTCTCACTCCCTTTTCTATATAT
>JAGBMP010000113.1 GCA_017634825.1 Butyrivibrio sp. | reverse complement strand
TATTAACTGAGTTCCACTCGCTGGCATATTCTTTTCCGGCCTTAAATCCCTTAGGTTTTAAATAATACTCTTTATTTTTGCCATTGGGATTAACCTGCTTTGAGACAGCCCTCTCAATCTTGGCACTGAGTCTTCCGGGAATTCCGGTTCTTGCAAACTTTCGATCCCAGGTCTTTTGTACCTCTGCAGCCGTGCCGTCAAAGGCCATCATGTTCTTGACATTGTACTCAACAATATCCTCTGAAATCTTGGTATAGCCAAGAAGATAATCTCCGCCCATGGATTTAACAACACTTGCCTTGAGAAGTTCTTTGGCGGTGTCACAAAGTCCTAAAAGAGACATCTTTTTATCAATGGTATACAGATTTTCATGAACAGTGGCTTTAATCTTTTCTAAAGTATTCTTGAAGTTTTCATCGGTGATACCATAGTTTTGGTTCTTGCTAAGCAGTTTTTCAATTACGTAGCTTAAAACATTTCCGGATTTAGGCTTTTCTTTTCCTTCCTTCTTGGCTTTTGCCTCAGCCTTCTCATCCTTATCTGCTTCTTTGAGCTCTTTTATTATTTCTCCGCGGGACTTTTCAATCTGCTCATCCTTATCCTGTGGCTTATCAAGAAGAATTGATGTAATATTTTCATCTGCCCATAGACTTGCAAGGGACCTGGTATCATTAAATAATGTAACACCAATCTCCTTATTGATGGCATCCATGATGGCGCGCTGTCTGTTCTGTATTGCAACATAAGTAGGCGCATCAAAAAGCTCATCAAGATACTTGTTGTCTTTAAGAAGATCCCTGAAATGCTCATCGGGGCGAAGGAGCATTGCAAATCTCTCTTTCTTGACCTTTTCGATAAAGTCATCCCTCATCTTGGGAACATAGCAGAACTTAGCACCAACGGAAGTCTTGGGAAGTTCATCACTCAGCTGAAGGAGATTGTGATAAAGGTTATCATTGATACTGATAAGGTACCTTTTTATCTCCTCGCCTCTAACCCTCTGGATTTCAGGATTTGCCTTCATGATCCTAAGGACATCGTCTGCGTAGTCCTTAAGAACCCAGGGCTTTTGCTTGGCATCCTTATCAGCAACAGCTTCAACGCCGCGTATATCGTTGCGGATAAGATCTTCCCATTCCTTGTAGATTTCTTCCTGATCATCAATTTCCAGCTCGATTTTATCATCTTCCACATTTACAGGCTGAGCGTCTTTTATGATCTCTACATTGATCTTCTCATCAAGCTCTGCTTTTTCTTTATCAGATGTGGTCATGTTAAAGATAGAGAGTCTGTTTTTGCGGATCTGATCCGCATAAGCAGCTGCCGTATCTCTGATGTTCCTGACCTGTATAATATGGTTGGCATTTAAAATATCAAAGTTTTTAATTAAATCTCCGTCTTCGTTTTTTTCAAAAGCATACTTGTTCAGACCATCAGTGACATCGTATCCTGCGAACCTGTTTAGGCACTGATAGTATATTTTTGAAACTGAGGACATCAAAAGGACATAAGTCTCCCTGGAATGGCTCTTGGGATTCATTTTCATTGAACGATCCATCAAAAAGCCATTGTTTTTAAGCTCTAAAATGCTGGCAAGCTCTTCAGGCATAGGGATATTAAGCTTATCCGCATAATCCTTAAGCTGCTCAGCATAATCTGACATCTGTTCGTAAAAACTCTCACGCCTCTCATCAGTTAATTTAGTTGTTGCCTTGATATCATCGAACTTATTGTCAAAGAGCACCTTCTTAAACAAAGAAGCAATTTCACCAAGCTCAACCTTGTATCCGCCATCGAGATCCTTGATCTCGGTTTTCATTACGTTTGCATCGCCGGCTTTTGCTTCTGCCTTTTCCTCAAAGATCTCTTCTTCTATCTCCTGCTGTCTCTCAAAATCATCTATGTCAGCCTGAGTTCCTTTTTTCTTGAGTTTCTTCTTTTTCTTTTCTGTCTCCTTGGCCTTTGCCTTTTTCTCTTTCTCTTTTTTGCCTTCCGTGATGTGGTATGTAATGACGGTATCCATCTGATCTGCAACGTCATTGTAATGTTCACCTATGCTTCCAATTGCAGAACCTGTAAGGCTTTCATTAACTTTTTCCAGATAATCGGATACACTCTTTACATTTTCCTCGGCTTCAAGCCATTGCTCCTCAGTAGGCTTGTTTTCTCCTTTTAAATCAACTCCATTTTTTACCAGCTCATCGTTTATAAGCTCCCTGAGCACAGAGTTAGTGTCAGCATCAATTTCTTTTTCACGATCTGTCTTATAACTCTCAAACTGTTCAAGCAGGATTTTATGCTCTTCTGCCGCAGCTTTAGCTTTCGCCACTCTTCTCCTCTGATGGATATACCATCTTGCTCTTGCAGCGGATTTTCTGCAGCCACTGAGCTTCTGCGGACCGGCTGCAAGAACTCGAAGCTCTTTAGTCAATCTCAGGGCGGGAAGGTTTTCAAAATTCATAATATTCTGGTTGTACAGATCCATATCCTGTATTGAACCAAGATATAAAATCTGATCTTGTGTCAGATTGACCTTAACATCCTTATCCTGATGCAGACCACCGGCCATACCCGTAACTTTATCCAAAAACTTAGTGGGATCATTTAGGTCCTTGGAAATAGCGTCTTTCATCTTTGATCTATCTATAACTCCCATCTTTTTCTGAGCGGGAGCTTTCTTTACCTGTAGATTATCCGGTCTTGGGTTCATCTTGCCACCTCCTTAATAGTACTTCTGATTTTAAGTTGCTCAATATACTTTCCAAGGTTGAACTCTGCATCCGCCATTATCAGCTTAAAGGTTCTGGGATTATCAAATAATGCATCCATAACCCTCTCAAGTTTCTCATTGGCAGCAACAAAAGAGATCATGTCCGGCTTATCGGGACTTGTGCTTGCATTTTCTACTGCAAATGCCAGAAAGTTTCTGAGTATTGTAGTATCATCTGTTGCCGTAAAGAGATTATTTACAACTGCCTCTCTGTGGCTGTCACCATGGGAAACAAGAAGCAGCGCTTCAAGCTTTCTGTCAGGGTTAATTGCAGCGACACTAAACTCAAGACTTGCTGAGTTTATATCTCTGACTGAAATGCCATATTTCGCAAGTTCTGCGCCATTGGCATAAACATCTGTGATGCCTTCTGCGAAATTCACCATCTTCCCCTCATAGTGACCCGGCTTTTTAGTAGAAAGCCTCTTATATACTGTTTCAAAAGGAAGTTCACACTGTCTGTAGGTATTAAGGCTTATATCAAAACCATGACCGGAAAAGATATCACTAAGCTCCGGCCCAAAGTCGCCGTTATATTCAAAAGTCGAAACCAACATGTCTTCCGGCTTTGACTCCGGTATGTATTTTTCAAGAAATAACTCCATCATAAGATTTCCGTATCCGTATCCATGATACAGATCAGGAATCATAAAAAAGCTTATCTCATGGATGTCTTCATAAGTAGTGATCTCCATAAATCCCTTGTACTCTCCCTCATCAAAAAGAGCGTACCAGGTGATGTCTTCGTTTAGTCCGGCTTCAGTTGCCGGCATGTTGTTTAGTCTCGCGTCGAAGATAGATATTTCTTTTAGTTCCATACTTTACCTCCTGATTTTAGCTTATAAGTGCATTCCTGAAAGCTATCTTCTGCATAACTCTCGGAAGCGTTCTGCCTATATTATCAAACATCAGTATCATGTATCCTTCACACTCCCTTCGTGAAGTGGACTGGGCTATATTTATGTAGGTATCCTTGATAATAACGTTAGAGAGTGCAAATTCGCCTGCCTGATAGATAAAGGGCATCAGGTCAGAAACAACAGACAGAGGAGCTCTCTTTTCAATCGATACTCCGTCTATTCCGGCACTTCTTCTAAAGACTGCCAAAAACTCCCCTACAAGCTCAGCTCTTCCAACCACGGCTTCAAACATCTCAGCCACCTGCTGCTCAGAAAGCCTACCCGGAAGAGATGTGATGATATGCTGCTCCTTGTAGTCATAAGGATCCTGCCCTCTGCTTTCGTTCTGAATACGGGCTTTCTCCATCGCCTCCACCTCAGCAAGTGCTTCATCTATCTGATCTGACGCAGGGAAAGGAATCTTTGCAAGCTCTATATACTGCTGAAGGACATTTGGAAGGATCAGCACTGCTTTGCCAAGCATATCCAGGGTATAATCTTCAAGGATGGCATCCAGTGACCTTACCAGTGCTCCGCCTTCAAGCCCTGAAACAGAGGTAAGGACATCGTCTATCATCTCACTCTGCCTCATGGCAAGCCTTGAGAGCATCACCGTTCCTACCTTTACAGCAAGATCCTCATCATTCCTCTCTTCTGTATAGTTATCTTCAAACAGGGTGCTCTTCCCAAAGTTGCTGATAAAGTTCTGCGCCTCAGGCAGATCCGTTGTGAGCCTTGCATTTTCAAGACGGCTCCTCACAGTATCCACTGAAAAGCCCTGCGGAAAGACAAGTGGAAGAAAGCCATCGCCATTGTTGTCATAAAGGAGGGAGTTTACAGCGTCATATTCCGTCTCTTTTCCAAGGATCTCTACTCTCTCACGGATCCTTGCATTCTGGGCACTTTCCAGTGCCTCTCCCTGAAGGGCATCTACGGAATGTCGAAGATCAATATCCACAGCCTTTTCCGCCAATTCCCTTAAATATCTTGTAAATCTTATCCTGCACAGCGCAAGAGAAGTCATATTTCTTTTAACAAGAACCTTTACAATGGGCTGGGCATCCACAAACTCAATATATCTGGCAGTGAGCTTATCTGCTTTGTCCCTTATAAGCTCATCCCTTACAGCCGGGTCAACAGCCTGAGAAACTTCCTGGGTTTGCTGTGGCATACTCTCAATATCCTGCCCCGGCCGCTCCTGCGTATTTGAAACAAGCGCCCCCGAGGCTGTGGCAGCCACCCTCTCTGCCGGTCTTCTTCTGGACCTGCCGGTTATAAAGTTGATAAAGCGCATAAAGAAATTAGGACTTCTCTCCTCATTCCCGGCGGGAATACTTACCTCTTCCTGCCTCTCAGAGGCGTTTGAAAGAGCCTGATCGAGAGTCCCGGTCTGCTGCGTTGTCTGACTGCTGAGTTGTTCATTAAGTTCAGCCATTTGTTTTCCTCCGCTTGTATTAGTTTAGATATCTTGCAAAATCCGCCCCCTGAAGCACCTTGCCGGCCTTCTCCTGCTGATACTTGATAGCCTGTGAGAGATGCCTGTTTGACAGGCTTCCACCTTCCGATGCTGCAATAAAGGCCGCGCTGTATAGTACCTCTTTTATCTCACTTCCCGACAGTTCAAAGGAATCAGCAAAGAACTTAAGATCAAGGTCTTTGTCCCTCGGGGTCTTGTCCGGAAGTATCTTTTCAAATAGCATGAGGCGCTTATCCGCATCAGGCTTGTCCAGCTTGACTGCATAGGTGATCCTTCTTACAAAGGCGCTGTCAAAGTCGCTGAACCTGTTGGTGGCAAGAAGAGTCACCCCGTCGTGCTGTTCTATCTTCTGCAAAAGATATGCAACCTCAGTGTTGGCATGTTTATCATTGGAGGAGGTAACCTCCGTTCTGCGCGAAAAGAGGGCATCGGCTTCGTCAAAGAAAAGTATCACGTTGCCGTCGGATGCCGCATCAAAGATCTTTCCGATATTTTTCTCAGTCTCTCCCACATATTTATCAACCAGCTGGGATAAGTCAACTCTGTAGAGGGCCATTCCAATCTCTTTTGCCATGACCTGCGCAGCCATGGTCTTGCCGGTTCCCGGAGGTCCGTAGAGAATAAGGCTCACGCCCTTACCGTAGGGGATCTTGTCGCCAAAGCCCCACTCCTCATCAATGAGGTTACGGTTCTTGACCCGGCTCACCAGGGTCTTAATGATGTTCATTTGAGAATCATCGATGACAAGATCATCATAGGAAAACTTAAGTGGTATCCTGTCTGATAATCTGTCCAGATCAGAGGTGGTGCAATCCAGCACTGCCCTTGTTATATGGTCAAAAGAGATCTTCTTTTTCCCTTCGGCTCTGGCGATCGCATCGGCCTCTTTGGCACATCTTTTTATGGCCTCGTAGTGAAGCCTGTATTTGCCGGAGAAATCGGAAGGATTTACTCCATCCTCCAGCTTGTACTTTGAAAGCTCGCTCTTCCAGATGCTCTCCTGCTCCCTGGCTGTGGGATAATAGAGCTTGATTCCAAATACGTCAAATCCCTCTGAGGCAAGACTGATATCGAGCCTTTTTGTGCTGATAACAATCACTCTCTTAAGGAAAGCTCCTGCCCGTAAAAGGATCTTCTTAAGAGCCGCGAGGTCCTGCCCCTCTCCTGCATCTATCACAAGGTCTTCTGAGAGAATATGTGCCCTTGCTATAATGCCTTTCAGTATTTCAGGAGCACTCTCTTCGCCCCTCTTATCAAAGGCCGCCAGGTCAAGGAAAAGAGCCTTTTTGTCCTCATCAAGAATGGAAAGGATAAGCTCTCTTTTGCCGGACCCTTTTGCTCCGTAAATGTTTATGACCTTACCAGGCTCATCTCCTGCGCTCTTTAAATAGTTTGAGAGTTCTTTTTCCTCATCCTTATGGAACAAGGTGCTCTTTTTGCCGCTTCCGCTCTCCAGTGTCAAAAGAGCTTTTAGCTCTCCCCTTATGTCGAAATTCCCCTTGAGGATATCCGCCACATCCCTTGAAAGCTCAAAGCTGTCATACAGGCTTCCCTTCCCCTTTGGAGATTTGAACACATTAAACAGCGACGTTTTTTCAAGGTCGATTTTCTCACAATCCGTATCACAGAACTCGCACAGAAGTCTTTTTGCAAAAAAGACATTTGGCGTCTTTAAAGTCTCATCATCTGTTAAAAGTGAGTATCCGCCCTGATATCTTCCGTCTGTCTCCTGGGCATAGGCTATGATGAGACATAAAAACTCAAAGTCAGATAGCAAAAAGCGCTCCTTAATATCAAGAAGGCTCACCCCCTTGTCTTGCAGAGCTTTAAAATCAGTAGTTAAGGCTCTTTTTCTAAGGATTTCCTTAGCCTTTTTTATCTGGCTCTGGAGCCCAATCCTGCTTGATCCGTTAGTCAATTCAAGGCCCGCAGCCAGGAGCATGTCATAAAATCTTAGATAGCATTCATTTATTTCTGCTGCATCTTCGTAGGGGTATCCGCCCTCGTCTGCGCTGAAGAAGTCTTCAAAATTCATTTGGATTCCTCTTGCATTTTAATGGGAATATAAGCTGTTTTAGTTACAACGTCATTGTCCTTGAGGTCTGTAACTTCTATTCCGTTCTTGTGAAGAATTGTATCAAAACCTCTTGGCTTGCCATCAGTATCCTTTTGTACCTTTTTCTTAAATTCCTTTTTCTCCTCATCATAGATAACATCGTCAAATTCTTTGACAAGCTCTTTTTCATTACCCTTTAAGTTCTCGATCCACACAAGCTCTATATCTATGAGAGCTTTTTCAGGGTCGTACAGAGAATCTATGGTGTAGTGATCCTCTTCAACAATATCAGGATCATCATTGCTGGAATTCTTAACTTTGATCTTATTTCCGTCAAGCTCATGAACAAGGACAAAGTGTCCATTCCTCAAAAGAGCTACCGGCCCCTTTTCAAGAGCTAAACTTAAGGTTTCTTTAAATCTTCTCTTGCATAGCTCTACCTTGTCAGGATTAAAGGGTATTATGGCTGACTTTACAACGGATCCGGGGAGCTTTTCAAAAATGTAATCCCCAAATATCATGGGATTTCCGACTTTTTCTCCTGATTTGATCTGCTCTATCTGATCAACAACCTGTACATATTCAAGATCATTCCGAATGTTTGTATCTTTCTGATCAGGGATCTGCATATTGTATTTATTGAGCTCATCAAGATTAGAGACCTCCCTATTTGCGTGATAATTCAGCATACCATTCATTGCACATGCCCAACAGTAAAGTGTACCGCCCTGCTTCTCATATTTGGCATGAATTTCATTTTCCTCTACAACAACCTTGTCTTTCACCTTGAGGACCTCAGGTTCCGCTGAGGCAACTTCGATCTCTTTGAGATTCTGAACGTGCTCATAGGCTTTTTTATCATCCATTTGCTGGGACGGAATGCTATACTCCACCTTCTGATCAATTTCCACAAGATCAAGAGGCTTCATATCATCATCAACCGGGCAAAGCCAGTACATGGCAACTTCCCCCTGCTTCTTCATATCATCAAAAACTTCGTCCGGATCCTCTGTATAGAGTTTACTTGAATCCTCCGTGCTGGCACGTTTGCACAAAAGCTGATTGTTTTTGTCAATTCCGTATACCGAAATAAAGCTTCCTTTTCTCTTAAGCATTACCGGCACATAAACATTACTTAAAGCATTCTTTACATAGTCAAGGAACTTATCCTTGGTCTGGTATTCATAATCATCAAAGGTAGTCTTTGCAATAGACGTGTTTGGGACATATTTATTTACAAGATCCGCATAATCCTTGGGTTCTCCCTCCTTATTTCTTTCAGGCCCGAAGACTTCCTTATCCTTCATATCCTCATCTTCAAGTAACATCTGTCCTGTTACAACGTACCTGCCCGTCATTCCATTAATGAGGGATGACAGCGCATGGGCCCAGCTGTCACTTGCCGGATCAGTTACTTTTCTGCCTGAATACGGGAAGTTTACATCTTTTTTTGCAACTTTAATATTGTACTTAGTCTTCAGATCTTTAGCTTCAGTAAAGGTGCGGTTACTCTTTTTACTACTTTCAGTATCTTTGTTATTTTCTTTCTCGAGTCTCTCTTTTTCGAGTCTTTCCGCCTCGAGTTTTTCCTTTTCGAGTCTTTCCTTCTCAAGCTTTTCTTTCTCAAGCCTTTCCTTCTCGAGCCTTTCTTTCTCTGATCTCTGCCTTTCCTTCTCCTCCTGCCGAACTTTTTTCTTCTGATCGTACCTGTTCTTAAAGTCCTTCTTTTCCAACTCTATGGCCTTCTGGCGCATCTTCTGTTTCTTGTTCTCATAGGTCTTTAAATTGCTGTTTTTATTGAGATGCCTTACCATCTCTACCTGATAGGCTGCATCAACCTGGGCTCCATCAGCCATCTTTTTTACAAAGTACTCCGCACTTATTGCATCCTTACTTCTTCCATTCTCAGTTACGTCGTCGTTTACCTTTTCCTTTTTAAACAGTGCCTTCAGATCATTTTTCTCATCTTCTGTGTACATATCATCATTTGCTGTACCTATCTGCAGCTGATTGTAAATTGATCTGTAGCGATAGATATCAAGCTTATTCATAATGATCTTGTATTTGAGTTTTGTCAGATCAGTCCTTCTGTACTGAAAATCCGGATCACCTCCAAGCTTTGAGACACAATGAAGCTTATATTTCATTCCGCCTTTACCTGAATTCTCATCACCTAGCCTTTGCAGTGCAAGATTTCTCTTTTTAAGTGTTACACATCTCTCAACAACTTCATTTCTCTCTTCGTCACTGAGCGCGTAAATGTCATCTCCTACTAATCTCTCATAGAGTATATCTACCTCGTCAACGTGGGTCTTATAAGCTTTTATATATTTATCAAGCTTCTCTTTTTCAGTGTCAGCTTTTCTAAAAGCGTTAATTACCCCCTGGGCATCAAGCTTCATCAGATCCATGCCTTCAAGCATAAGAAAATCATACTTAAGGGATGCATCCTTACTGTTTAACACACTTTGAAGTTCATTCATGAGGAGTAACCCGGATACGTTTGTCGGCTGCTTTTCAATGATCTCCTTTTTGAAACGCGTAAAGGTCATTGAAGATTTGGCCAGAGTAACAATATCCTTACCGGGCCCCTGAGAGTTCATATCCGCAGTATCAGTCTTAGAACTTATAAAGCTGCCGGAATTTTCATCTTCCGTGTCATCGCTTTTCTTTATTTTTGTCTGAATGGATTTGATTATCTGCGCACCATTCTCATTGAGCTTTGACTTGCCGGTCAGATATCTCATGGCATTAAGATAACCCGATACTCTGTCAAAGAGATTAAGTACCTGCTGCTTTCTGTTCGTCACATACCAACTAAGCCTGCTCCGAAGTTCAGGGCGCAAGTATTTTTCAGCGTCACTTTGACTTTGCTTTAAATATAAAGCCATCTCGAGATCATGATTTATATCTTTAATTGCAGCGGCAATACTACTTACATTAGTCTTAAGCTCATCAAAAAGTTTCTGTTTATAATCATCAGTAGTGTCAAAGTCCTTCGCAATATTGTCAGCTGTCGCAATAATGTCGGCTCCGTCACTGATTTTTTCAGTGGCTAAATTTACTTTTCTCTTTCTTTTTGACTTTCCCTCTTTGCCTTTCTCTTCTTTACCCTTTTCTCCCTCTTTGCCCTTTGCTTCATCTTTAAACTTTATCATCCGAAGCCTTTCTGATAAAGCTTCCCTCCAGTAGTGATCAACGCTTGATTCCTTGCTTTTATCTTTTACCATGTTCTTTTGTTCCACCAGGGTGGTTCTGGTAAGCTCACCATCAGATTTGTAGTATTCTGACTCTTTTTCTGTATGATCAAGAAACTTGTCTGAAGTAAAGGTAAGGCTGTTAGTCTCCATGGCATAACAAAGATCCGCATCCAGACGCTTGTACATCTCGGTTGCAAATAAAATATTGTCCCTTAAGTATGATTTGCTTCTTATATCCTTGAGGATGTCCTTTACACCGGGGGCATTGCTCTGTGAGCGCATAACAACATGAACAGCTTTATACTTGTCCCTAAGCTGTTTAACCCTGTCAAATTTGCCCGGAATATTATCTCTCACCAGTAGTTTGGTTGAAATCCTGCCATAACTGTGAAGCGCATCATTGATAGCTTCACCAAGGGTTATGACCGGATCAGTAAATGCTCTTTCAATAAAATTAGTATATTCCTTCACTGATGCTTCATCGAACTTGACCTCATCATTCACATCAGTTGTATACTGCGCCACCAGTTCCGGCCCCAGATCTCTTAAATACGGCATGTAATCCCCGATGAGTTCAAGCATTTTCTTATTGTTCTTTGTCGCTTTTTTGTAAGCATCATCGATGATCTCATCCTTCTTCTTCTGGATGGCAGCAAGGCGGAGATTGGCGCACATTAATTCCTCTGTTCTTGGGCCACTCCCAACAGCTTTAATGCCGGCACCGCTCTGATCCATCTTCTTTATCTCGTTGTTAAAACTGTTAACCTGATCATGTGTCTTTTTTTTCGACACTATCCCTTTTTTTGCAAAGAATTTCTGGTTGTCTTTGGTTATAGCAATGTCAACAGGATTTTTGTATAAAGACTGTGCTATAGTGAGATTACCCTGATAGTCAGATTTCCAGTTTTGCTTATATTCATCGTAAAAAGAGCTCTGACTGAAGGCCTCTTCAGTCAAAAAGCTCTCGGTATAGGCAGGTGCATTTTCCAGAAGCTTGTAGGGATTTTCGGCATTTTCCTCAGGCTTTTGGACATACATTTCTTTAACTTGTTTTTCTAAATACTTCTCATAATCCATATCAGATACCTCCAATATCAAGAAGTGCCTGTACCTCGTGATGCCCCTTTATTCCCAGAGCAGCTTCCAGGAACTTTACAATGTATCCCTCAGGAAAATAGCCGGTAATAGTAACATTAGAAGGCATTTCTTTTTCAATGACTCTGCACAGACCACTCAGAAGAAGAAGTGGAACCATCTCTTTATTGGTTCCCACAAAGAAAAGTGAGATATCGAAAGCTCCGGGCTCAGGATACTTTGTGACTTCCTCAAATGCCGCCAGTGTCACAGGTCTTGGACTTTCCACCACAAGGGCGCCCTTAGGCTCACCACCTTCAATATATGCCAGGCTATAGGGCATAAATTCAGGATTATAAGTGATCTTCCTGTCATACATTTTCAGGTTTCTGTTTATAAGCTTTATAAGCTGCTGCTTTTTTTGTTCGGGAAGAAATCTGATCCTCATGATCCCCTTAGGGGAGAAAGATGCTGCCTTGCACTTTTCGATTTCCTCGCCTTTGAATTTGAAATAGGCGTAATCGAGATCTCTTTTAACAAAAGAGAATCTGTCTGCAATCGCATCCAAAACAGGATATTCATCCTTAACGTACCTCATGGATACAGATGAATACCCCTCTTCTGAAAGCTGTGAAAAGAAACTCACAAGCACTTGATCCATCACTCCCGTACCCCTTAGGTACGGGAGGATGTATAGATATTTTATTTCTGCAATATCGCCGTCTTCTTCAAAGACGATCACTCCTGACGCCTCACCGGATTCCTCAATTCCGTAAAAATGATAAGGAGTCTGCAGAGAATTTTTTTGTAAAATCTCCGGTATTAGATCAATAAACGCATCCAGATTCTGAGGCGCAATTTCCCTGATTGAAGCCATTTAGTTACCTTCCTCTTTCTGCAGTCCCGGGAAATACAGTATAGCTACGCAAAGAGCTGCACTGATTGCAGCAATTACGAAGAGCCATATTCTGCCCCCTCCGGAAACTCCAAAAAGATCTGCAAGTCTGATCTTTGTTCCGTCAAATATCTCTTCTGAAGTCAGCGTATCCGATCTTGTAACGCTATAGGAAACTTCTGAATCTGAAAGAAGCTTCTCGGGAGTAATAACTATCGTGTAATCCGAGCAGTGAGTCATATCGAATTTGGCTCTTCCGTTGTCATCGACTATAGATGCCTTCTGAGCCTCAAGCTCATTCTTCTTGGGATTGTAGTAGTAGAGGGTTGCATTCATTCCTGCATTGGATGTTCCTACAGGAACTGAAATTGTAGCTGTAAATCCAAGCTCGCCCTCTTCATTAACAGCAAAGTCAACATGCTGATAACTTCCCACAACGTCGTTTGATACCTTGGCAGGGATGTTCTTGCTGCCCATCTTAACACCAAGGTCAACGGTCTTAATGCCTTCTTCGGTTATGGAGGATCCCTTTATTGTCCATTCAACGCCGTCATTTATAAGGAAGGTAACCTCAAGGTCATCCCTGTCTGCCACTTCCTTGAGCACGCTCAGAGGAATCTCAGATACACCGCTCATCTCAACGGACATCTGTGTGCCGTTGTCGGCCTTCCTGATCTCGCCCTTGATCTTATCCCATCCACTTGTATTTATAGGACCTATCTGAGTTGAGCCTGTGGCCTCTGCGATGTAAGGATCTCTGCTTATAACTCTCTCCTCTTCGCCCTCTTCTTCGCCAGATGTACCGGACTGACTGTTTGCGGATGCTTCCGGACTGGTGGTAGGCTGACCTGAATTGCCGCCTGCAAGGCCGTTTGGAGCTGCTGCAAGAGCTGAGGAAGCTGCTGCTTGTGCAGCTGCTGCATCTGCTGCAGCCTTTGCTGCCGCCGCTTCTGCTGCTGTGGTTCCCTCACCTTCTATAGCCTTTACATCACTTATATTTCCGGCTCTGTCAACGGATGCCACATAGAACACGTAAGTCTTGCCACTCTCGAGCCCCTCTATGGTGTAGGTCGCTCCTGCCTCTTTTCCTGACGAGGCCGAAGCTGATATATAGGTTCCCATGTTAAAGATCTCATCCTTGGAAGGCTGGTGTGTATTGTCTTTTTCAAAGTACATGAGCTTGAATCTGTTGATACCGCTCAGTTCATCTGTACCTGCAATAACAAGGACCTTGCTCTTTCCATCTGCTGAGTCGGTAACTGTAGCTGTAGTTACGGTAGGTGCTACGGTGTCGTAGATAATTGAGCCCAGGGATATATATCCTGTGTTTCCCGCCTTATCGGTAATTGCTACGTAAATGTAGTTGTTCTTATCCTTTACAAGCTGTGGCGCTGAAGATGAGGAATAAGTTCTCCAGGCTCCGCTCTTCTCTGACATTCCTGCAATCAGGTCAGATGATGATGAATAAAATGTCTCTGATGCATAATACTTAATTGTTTCTACACCTGAAACATCATCAGAAGCTGAAATGCTTGCTTTCTGAGAAGAATTTGCATAGCCCACTGTAGAATCCGTACTCTTAAAGGAGCTGGATGTAGCACCATTTAAGGTTATCGTTCCGGTAGGTGCTGTCTTGTCTATGTTAACGACGATAGTGTAAGGATTGCCATCATTTAGTACAGTTCCTGCACTATTTTTAAAATAGAGCTTCTTCGATACAAGTCCGGAACCCGTCATAACATAGTTGCTGGTATATGTTCCATCTTTACTGTCAGAAATAGTGCATTTATTTGTTGTGCCTGCTTCCGTACCTGTAATTGTTACGTTGGCATTGTACCATTCCTTTTGTGAAGCACCATTGTAGAGAACCGTAACTGTACCGGGAGTCTCTGCAAGATTGATCCCTGAAATATTTTTCTGATATACACCTCCGGTGCTCTTATCCTTAAAGTATAAAGAAAATGTATCTACAGGAGTCATGTTCTTACTTGCATCATAGCTAAGAACATAGTTATCACTGAAGGTTCCGGTCTGGGTAGCAGAAACCGTGTACCCATCTGCAGAAATCCTTACAGAATCATGATAAAGTGGTTTAAGCTCAGAGCTTCCGTCATACAAAAGCCTAATTCCTGCTGCATTTCCGATGGTAAGCCCCTTTATGGTCTGTTTAACTACTCTTCCGTTTTTCTTAAAATAAAGCGGAAGGTCTATATTGTCGCAGGGTGTTGAATATGTGTATTCAGTATCAAAAGTACCTGTTGCGCTGTCACTAATGGTATAACCTTCAGCAGTAAATACGACCGCATCATCATACTTGCTGACCTGAGCAGCACCATTAAGCTTAACATCTATCGTACTTACAGGAATCTTTTTGGTTACAGTTCCTGTGTATAATGATCTACTGTCTTCAAGAGTATCAAGCCCGGCATTTGTTATCCCCTTATAAGTGAGTGTGATGTCAGTTCCTGTTTCGTAATATTCAGCATCAGGACTGAAGGATACTTCATATTGTTCAAGTATCTCCAGATCTTTTTCCTTATCCTTCACAGTGTAGAACTGAGTTAAAAAGATATCTTCGTCAAGGGACTGGTAATCAGAACAGCGAGCATTATAAGTGATGTCTGAATGCCCTATATCCTTGAGTATTGTTGTATAATAGTCTGCTCCTGTTAAAATATAGGTATTATCGTTGATTGAATTTAAATATTCTACTTTGAAAGTATATCTGTATACCCCCGGATTTATAGCTGTGGGTAATATTCCTTCCTTTAGCGAAATACCATTTTTATCAACAAACCACCATGAAATTATATTGTTTTTAACATTTAACTGCGCAAGTTCCTCGGCACTTTTCAGAACCGGTGCAGTAGAGGTAAGAGTTAAATCACTTCCTGTATAAGTTAAGGTCTCATGGAACTTTGGAAGTGTTGTAAATAGATATTCAATATATGTATCAGAAGTTCCGTCAGTAATTGTAAAATTAACAGGTATCTTGATTTTATTAGATTTACTAACATCGGAGTTTTTAAAATACAAATACCCATCGTCGGGGACTTTATAAAATCTATAACTGGAAGCCCATTCATTATCACTTCCTAATACATAATAATATTCAGGTGCTTGTACTAATACACTCTTGTAATAAGTACTTTTTTGAGTTTCACTGCCATCATACGTTGGCTTTAATTTTACCTTAACAGTTTTTGTAACAGTTGAGTCATCAAAATTAGCACTAGCACTCTTAAATGTAATATCCACACTTTCACCTACGGTCGGAATTGTGGAAAATTGTTTACTCATGGAGTAGGTGTATTCGCTCGAATAAAGCTTCCGTCCATTTAGAATATTATTATTAAACACAAGATCATAATATGGTTCCGATTCATAAAGACTCAAATAATTATCAGTCTCCGGATAAAAGCTGATACTGTCTTTAAAGGAGGCTTTTGCTATAGAACAATTGAAGGTTTGGCTTACTTTATAGTTTTCATCTCCTATATAAATTCTAAAAGTGATGGTTACTGTGTAGTTTCCGGCATCAGTACGCGTCATTCTGGTAAAATCAATCATCTGTCCGTTACACGTTGTTTCGTCAGTTATTAAGCTAATTTGACTTATACCATAAAGAGTTTTTAACTCATTAAAACTCCTCATTTTTCCAGGAACTCTCCAATTATTGAAACAGTCACTTGAATACATGCTTTTAAATAAGGTCTGTTCCGATCCATTGTACACTAATCCATCCGCAGGATCCGGAATCTCTATGTATAGATCTTCAAACTTCACAGGGCCATTACTTGCATTAGTAGTCGTAACCTGACTTGTTCCGAGCAGGCTTAAAGGCGATACATCCCCAAAAAGTTCCAGTGAATTTGTATCAAGAGTATTTGTATTAAGCAAATCCGGATTACAGATTGTACATGTTTCTGTAGTATCCCCTCCTGGTGCATGAGTCTCTGTATACTCGCAATTTTCATCTGTGCAGGTCCTTATGTGCATTCCCTCAGATTCTGTCCACTCACCCATTGTATGGGTATGAGGCTGAGTATCCGTGTTACTTGTAAAGTCTACATTAGTATTAGTCGGTTCAACTACTTCACTTGCTCCGCAATATGTGCATACTCCGTCTACGTAAGAGCATTCAGCCGGACCCAGGTTAGAAGTAGCACCGCATTCACATGTTCCGGTAACATTATGGGTTCCATTATTATTGGGTGTATAAGAAAACGAGTGATTATAATCATGGCCACCTTCGTCATATTTATGCTCCTGACACCCTTCTACTGTGCAAACATGCCAGTGAGTACTATCATTATGCGACCACTCAGAGCTGGCAGTATGCACTACGGGTTCACCATCCTCCGTTGCCTGTGCAAGTATTGAACCTATACCCGTCGCAGAACTTAAGATGCAGAGAATCAGCATTCCCACAAAAACTCTCTTTGCTCCCGTTTTAAGATTTTTAAACTTTCCCTTTAACTTCATAATAGTTCCCCTCGTTTGTAAAGCTAAAAAACTATATACTCCAATATGTATATCGGCAGGAATATCGATTATGTTTATGTATATCAGGCAAGTCCAACTTCCTCGGCGTAGGGCTCGAAATCTGCTTTGGTGAATACCTTACCTACCTTGACGAACTCGTACTTGATGGCGTTTAAGTAGTGCTTCATGTGGATCTGGCCGCCGGCCTCGGGGTCAGCAGCTGCAAGGAAGGCAGCGTTGAGGATACAGTTCTTGATATTACCTCCGGCAAACTCGAACTTCTCGGCCAGGAACCTGATATCCACGTCGTCAGCAAGAGGAGTATCCTTGGGGATTGTAGTCTTCCAGAGCATCTCTCTTGTGTCCACATTCGGGAACTGGAACTCAACGATATATTTCATACGTCTGAAGAACGCAGGGTCAATGTTGTGCTTGTAGTTGGTGGCAAGAACGCAGACACCGTCATAGGCCTCCATCTCCTGAAGAAGGAGGGCCGTCTTGTTGTTGGCTGATGCCTGGTTTGAGCCGCCGTCATCTGAACGCTTAGCAAAGATGGTATCACACTCATCAAAGAACAGTACGACGTTACACTTCTTAGCTTCCCTGAAGATCATGGACAGGGATTTCTCAGTCTCACCGACGTACTTATCTACAACCTTGGAGATATCTACTCTGTAGAGCTCAAGGTTAAGCTCATGGGCTATAACCTGTGCCATCATGGACTTACCTGTACCGGGAGCACCAAAGAGAAGAACCGTAAGTCCTCTTCCATAAGGGTACTTCCTGGTATAATTCCAGCCCTCGTATACCTGCTTTCTGTAGGTCATCTGCTCGATGGCGTGGGTGATGGTCTCCCTCTGGTCCGCATTCATAACGATATCGTCAAAGCCGAACTTGGCCTCAACTCTTGTGGCCTTCTGGGACAGCTCACTACTCATCTGAGCATTGCAGCCCTTAAAGAGGCTTGCTCTTGAAATCTTCTCCTCACTGTCCATGTTGGAGAGGGCCTTGGCCTTGACCAGAGCGTCGTGGATCTTACCTGCGGTAAAGAGGAACTTGGTGGCCATCTCAAGAAGGTCCACATCATCAGCAAGATCGAAATCCTTGGAGAAATACTCCCAGCAGGTAACTCTCTCTCCGGTGTCGGGAGCCGGAAGCTCAAGATCCGTAAACTCCATCTTGGTAACTTCTCTGAAGTCGATAAAGAGCTTACTCATGGCAAATACAAGGATATCCTTCTCTGTGAGCTTTGAAAAAGCCAGATCCATATATCCAAAGAATTTCTCTTTTTCCTCATCCCTGTAGGTGAGCTCTGTGAGGCAACAGCAGGCCTTTGCAAGGATACACTCTCTTGTCACGGACCACAGTGCCTTTTCTACAAACTGGAAGTCGTAGTTAAAGAGCTTTTTACAGTTGATGGCAATGGCCTTAAGACCATGTTCCTTGCAGAACTGCTTAACAAAGAACTTCCTTCCGCTGCCGTCATCTCCGTAGTAGTAAAAGATCCTTACGCCGTCCTCGTAGGATATTTTCATGGCGTTGAGCTTGCCCTCGTTGGCCATGACAGGGTTAAGGGGCTTGTCATCTGTGAGCATGCTGATGAAACGGTTATAGTTCTCATCAAGGAGAAGGGGATTTCTACCAAAGAGGAAGTCGATGATCCTCTTATCGGGAGAAACTACCGTTGAAAAAGGCATGCTTCCCATAACCTGAAGTGGAAGGATCGGAAGGAGCTGCTCAAGGCAGGCACTCATGTCACCGTATGCGTTTGTAATTGAGAAGGCCGAGCCAAAGAATACCTTCGCAGCTGACTCAATTGTCGGCGCAGAAAGTGACCCGTTTTCGTTTATGATATGGAATACGCCGGCGTAATCCGTCTGAGTAGATGACAGAATACCCATGGCAAAACAGAATTTTGTGAATTGTTCAAACTTAAGTCTTTTGCAGAGCTCATAGAAGGGAAGCTCAATTCCCGCTTCAAGTGTCGCCTCTGCTCTCTCATCGATGAAGGCCAGCCTTTCAAGGACAGGGATCTTGATGTCCTCCTCAATCTCCTGCCAGACATCAGCTTCCGCTTCCTCAGTTTCCTCGGACTCGCTCATGGGATTGCTGGCTGCGAAATTACCGAGGATACTCAAAAGATCATCGTCGATAAGTTCCTCTTCCTCCTCGCCGGAGGATTCCTCCTTATCCTCGTCTGAATCCCCAAAACCAAAGCTGTCACTTACATCGCTAAAAAGTGGATCCATTTCTGCAGCAGAATCATTATCTTCATCATTGCTATCAGCTGTACTGCTACTGCCGCCGGTCTTGCCCAATCTGTCTGAGTAGGAAGCAGTCAATCTGTTCTTACAGGCATCTCCTGCCAGCTCAATATCGGGATAAAGCACGTTTTTATAGCCACCCTCACCATTTGCGAAGGTAACCTTCATCTTTGAAATATATGTATCAAGACAGCCGTTTACACAGTCAAATATGAATTGCATATATTCACTGTAACTCTTAAATGGCTGACTGCTTGTACTCTTATCAAAGTTTCCCATTTATCAAACCCTTTCATAAGTTTGTTTTAAATACAGAACCTTTATCGAATACACTTTTTGCTGTGTTAAGCCCGGTCTGTTTGGTGATATCGAAAACTCCGTGCTCCCCCTCGTTTATAAAGGCCATGGGTTTTCTGATATCGTACATATAAGTCTCCTCATCTTCATCGTCCCCGGGAGGAGAGATTTTTCTTTTTTCATCATCCTTATTTTTTTTGGAGAGCTTGTTGTCAAGATTGTCGCTTATCATAACGTTTCCCCTTAAAAGCCGTTACTCACCAAATATATCAGCCGGAAGCTCCTCAGTGGGCGCTTCTACGCTTCCCCTTATATCCTCAGGAAAATCCTCAGCAGTAACCTTGGTCACCACCAGGTAGTCGTTGTGGCAGTATCCTGTAATTCCTGACTCAGTCCTTATATAGCTCCATTCACTTCCGGGAATGAGTATATAGCCCGGCGTTGTCTGAGGGATCTTAAAGAGAATCTGTGCCGTCATGGAAGCTTCTTTTCTCACATTAAGCGCAGTGCTCTTTGTGCTCACAGTAAATTTGTAGTATTTGATCTCTTCTTCTGCCGGAGTTTCTTCTGCCGGAGTCTCCTCCACTACCGGAGTCTCCTCAACTACAGGTGTCTCCTCTACAGGAGTCTCTTCCACAGATATCTCCTCGGTAGATGCTTCCTCTACAGGAGCCTCTTCCACTACCGGAACCTCTTCTGTCGTAGCCTCTACAGAAGCCTCAGCTACAGGCTCCGGCACCTCTGAAACAGCCTCCGAAGAACTGTCGCTTGCGATAATAGTTGAATTATCAAGTACTGCAGGCCTTGCTCCCAGTGAATTTCTGTTTCTGTTAAAGACTGAACCACTGGTGTTAAGGATTAAGAGTGATCCCAGAGCCACAACGGTAAAAAATGTAAATAGAACAATAAATATCCTCTGATTGTTTCTCATTTATGCCCCCAATTTATGTTGTCGGTAATTGAATATATATTCCCATTCCTGATCCGGCAGGGCTTCTGGCGTAAATTGTTCCGCCGTAATGCTCTACGATAGCTTTGGCCTGGGTAAGTCCGAGTCCGTTTCCGCTGATGCGGTTGGAGCCCTGATAATTCAGCTCAAAGATATGCTTGGTCTCACTCTCATCAAGCCCTTTCCCCGTATCCTTGAGGACTATAAAGATGTCATCCTCTATGGCTGAGATCGTGATAACCAGTGACCCTTCAGTCTGCATGTACTTGATGGAGTTATCGATAATATTCCTGAACATGATCAGGAGCCTCTTGGCCGATGCATGAACCATAAGCTTATCGGAGGCGCTGGATATGGTAACACGAAGTTCCGCTTTCCTGGCTGCATCCGAGAGCTCTGCTATGGCCTGCCTTGCGATCTCGATAATATCCACGTTTGCAGCATCATCATTGTCCTCGGGAGGAAGAAGACCTTCATACTCTCCATCGACGCTCTCAAGCTTGGATGAAAGCTCATCGGCGCGGCTGACTGCCTCATTCTTTTTCAGAGTGAGAAGTTGCAGATCATCACCGAGTCTGTCGATCTTGAGCTGTCTCTGCTCAAGCTCATCGTCCTTGGCCTTTATAAGAGTCTCATAGTCGTTTTTGAGCTGAACCTTCTCTGCATTTAAAACTCCGATCTCCTGCTGCAGATGCTCTGCTCCCGTATAGTCATTGTGTGCCTTGTAGCACAGATATCCGAAATATGAAATGCTCAGTGTAAATCCCAAAAATAAAAGTATGATTAGTGTCACACTAAAGAAGAAAAAACCTATTATCGTTAGCACATAAAAGACACAAGCCGAAACTAATGAGATTTTTTGTTCCTTTGACATTACTGTATGCCCCCTGTTTGTTGATTTATCTGATCCAGGTCTATCCTTCTCCTTCCGGCTGCACCTGCAGCCTCAAGGTCGTGTGTAGCCATTACCACCGTGACACCCTGGCCGTTTACGATATCAAGGAGCCTGTTTATCTCCCTGGACGCGTCCGGATCAAGGTTTCCTGTAGGCTCATCCACTAAAAGGATTCCCGGATTATTTATGATAGCTCTTGCAAGACACACCTTCTGCTGTTCTCCTCCGGAGAGTTCCTTGGGATATCGCTTGTGAAGATGATCTATTTCAAGCATTGTAAGCACATTTATGATCTTGGCCTCAGCCTCTTTGGATGACCCTCCCGTAGCAAGTATCGAGGTAAAGAGATTGTCATATACGCTCAGATTCTGCACCAGCCGAAAGTCCTGAAACAAAACCCCAAGACTCCTTCTGTAATAGGGTATCTGGGATCTTTTCATCTTAGTGATGTCTTTTCCGTCCACGATCACAGAGCCGGAAGTAGGTTCAACCTCCTTGAGGAGCATCTTTATAAGCGTTGTCTTACCGGATCCGCTCTCCCCTGTCAGGACAACGAACTCGCCATCAGCAATCTGCTCGGAAAAGTCATTGTATACTCTGTTTACTTTTTCTTTTGTGACATATTCTTTATATATGTGGTTAAAAGAGATCATTGCACTGTCAGCACCTTATCAAGCCCTGTAACTCTTAAAATGTCTTTTACCGAATCGTTACAGTTTATAACAAGGAACTTGCCTCCCTTTGAGCCGGCAGTCTTCTGCCCGATGAGAAGAGCCCTCAGACCCGCACTGGATATATAGGAAACATCAGAAAAGTTTAAAATAACATTCCTGCTCTTCTGAAAAGCCTTCAAAACTTCATTCTGAAGCTCCGGCGCCGATATGGCATCGATTTTCCCTCCAATATTCAGTTGCAATGAATCCCCACTTCTTACTTCTTCAATTGTCATTTTTAGGTTTTTCTCCATTCACTAAAGTAGTGTAATAGCCCCGTCGTAAATCGCCTCTTCGTCAAGCACAACGTGCTTCTCCCCCGGTATTGTCGCATTCATATCCAGATATGAGTTGCTGTCCATGACTGCATCCTCCTGCATCTGCAGAAGTCTTATCTTGGTCCTTACAGGCCTGAATTGGTCTAACAGGAACATGATCTGATGCCTCAGCTCCTCTGTGAGCTTTTCCTTGATAAGGATTGTCACATCAAAGACCTCTCCCCCGGTGAGCCTGTTTTCAAGGATTACAAAATCCTTAAGCTCCATCATCTCAAGGAGTCTTTGGATCACCCATTTTGTACCCTTCATACGGTTTAACTGATAAGCCTCTTTTACAATATTCCGAAGGATATTCTCCGGAAGAAAGCCACCTTTTAAGTCTATTCCAAACCAGGAGCCGTACATCTCGAGAAGATCTGCTGAACACTTATCAAGATCCAGCATCTCATAGAGCCTTTCATTCTCCTCTCCGTAGTCGTTGAATATACTTGAGAAGATGGACATATATCTGTGGAAAAAGCTGTTTCTCTCCTGATATACCTCGGGAAATGTCTGGGTGAAATTATCTCCTCTTGCACCAACACGTAAATTACCTATGGTGACGCTTCCCGTTCCCAGAATCTCAATGGCTATGATAAGGTATCTGCCCTTAAGGTCGTACAGAAGCGTATCCGGAGTATTTACAACCCTCTTCGCTCCAAGGTTTGTCAGAAGCGTAATCTTTTTAAAGGTATCGATCTCAGGATCAAAAAGATATGTGTCAAGATCCACACTCTCTCCCTCTCCGGTCACGACATTTAAATAGTCCAAGGCTATAATATAACTGTAACACACTATTTCTTCCGATAAAAGCATGTCGCAGGTAAGCCTTCCCCATAAAGAGCCGTCATCCACGCCATCTATGGGCCTTAGGAACGCAAAATGCTCCGGTTTTTCCGGATCCAGAATAAGTCGGTTTCCATCCTTTATATCGAACCCTTCTATCAGTCCCTGTCTTAATCTGTTATTTCTTAATGTATACCAGATATCGTATGCCATCTGAAACCTCTGTTATTAAGTATCTGCTGTAACTATTTCAATCTCTATCTCACCGGGATAGCAAAGAGTATCAAACCTTGGGTAAATGTCGTATTCCCTGAGCTGTGCCAGTTTGTTGTTATCGGAGCGAAGGGAGAGATCGTAAACATATTCTACACAGTCAAGATCCTCTATCGCATGAAAAACATCCTCAAACATAAGTATATCCCCAAAATTGCGGTCAGAATTTATGTAATCTATTCTGGACTTTATCCTGCTCTCGATCTGAGCCTTGCAATCCCGAAAGTGCCTCTTTACATAGACGGTGCACTTTGCCGATATGGCGACATAGCTTGGTTTTACCACCGTGAACTTACTGGTTATAAGCCTTCTCTCACTGAGTCTTGTTGTTATCTTGTCTATATAGATGGAGGACAGCTTTGGGAACTTCTCGTCGGAGTCAGGGAGAACTGTCAGCATTACAGTATTTTTGTTCTCATCCATGACGGCTTTGGCCTTTCTTATGCAAAGCCCCGGCGTTGTTTTTGCAATATACTCATAGTCCTCTCCGGTAACTGCCCTGTAGGGGATCTTCATGTCTTTCAGAAATCTGTCTTTTACCTGGTCCAGATTTTCCCTGAAGCACCCTCCTGTGCCCTCTCCGGGATTATAGAATCCGTTTTCTATTGACTCATCATCTATGGAAATGGAGCTTCCGGCACTGATATTGCCTCTGTCTCCGGCCATAGTTGCCACACTTCCCATGAACAGATCCGCATCGATAAAATCTCCCGGATCTTCGATTATGATCTTTCCATCACCTTCAAGCAGATGATAGTAAATGGCGCCCTTTCCGCTTTTCTCAGGTCTTACAAAATCGTAGATATCTCCGTCCGCGGTCTTTCTCTTGGCAATGAGACAGAAGGATTCAAGCACCACATCCTCGACAGGCAGATCTATCTCCTGGTCGTCATATCCGACAACCTTTCCCACGTTGTACCTGCGCATGATCTCTTCGTTGTAAACCACAACTCTCACGCACTCCTTAGTCTTTATCGGTGCAAAGCCGCAGGCCTCTTCATCAAAGGAGAAGGTCATTGACCCGTTATCACTCCTTTGATAGGTGCAAAACCTTCCATGTCTGTCAAGAGTAGTTGAAAGTTCGTAGCGTCTGTAGGAAGAGCCCTTTTCTTCCTTGCAAAATACTGTGTAGTAAACTTCATCTCCTATCGGAGAATAAACATTCACTCTGTCGTTTTTATTGAAGGTCTGGACAAAGGCTCTTGTATCCTTCTGCCATACTTCAAACAAAAAGCCAAATATGTTGGTTACCTTGGGAACAATGTCATATTGAGCCCTTTTTAAAGTTGCTCTTATGCAATATCCCTCACCTCTCGGCAGGCCCTTGTATACGGCCGGCTTAGAGCTCTTTTCAGATAAAGATATCCTGATCTCGCCACTGTTTACAAAGGCTGAGGTATAGTCTTTTACCGATACAGGGACAAAGCCGCCTGCGGTATATATATCCCAGTCTATATCTGCAAAAATATGCTCCGTTCTGTCCTCTGTTCTGTTTCTGTCTATGCCGGATATTGTATTTACGTAAAAGATAAGCTCCCTGTAACCGGATGGATCCTTGTCTATCATGAAGTAGACGCTGTTACCGCTCTTAGGGTTCTTGCCGAAGATCTTGGCCGGGATCGTGATCTCCCTGTCAAGACTGTAGCTAAGATCTGTATAATCCTTGCCGTCATAGGAAAAGACTCCTATGATTTTGGAATGTCCCACCAGTGTCTCTTTGTTTGTCTCAAAACAAAGGTCTCCCAAGTGAAAGCGCTCACCGGACTTTAAGGTATATTCTCTGCTTAAATGGTCGGCTGATAAAAGAACCTTGGAACACTTACCTCTGGTAGGAATAAAGCCCGCCATCTTAAGAAGCGCCATTCTGGCCCTGTAGCTCAAAGTCACTATATCTGAGCCCAGGATTGCAGAAAACAGCGTAAGATTCTCGAGGATAGTTATTCCCGGATCGGAAGCGTTGTAATTGGTCCATTCACTGGACCTTATGGGAAGCTCCCTAAGCACGTCTTCCATGCGCTCTTCATATGTTCTTGATCTTAGCTCGTCGACTCTTAACATCTGTCATTATCCTTACTTGTTAGTAATGTAAACCTTGTGTTCTCCGCTCTTTACAACCATAAACGGAGAGATCTCTATTTCTCTGGTGTCCATCTCATGCACACCCTCTGCGTCGATATAGCGGCCTATCATGGTCACTCTCTGTATAATTGCTTTGCTCCTCAAAAATCCAAGTCTCATAAGAACCTGGGATTCCTTGGGCAGAACTCCTATATCCCAGCCATCACTTTTGTCTGACTTAACGGGGTCAAGGAAGTCAGAGAGCACGCTCTTGACCTCATTTAATACCTCAAAGGAGTCGTCCATGTCCATTACCATGGCCCACACCGATACGGAAACCTCCACAAATATCGGTTCAATTATATGAAGTCTGTCCTCAGATATGGTGAGTTCGCATTTCTTCAGGATATCTCTGTGTAGAGGTGCTGCGATCCTGTGAAAAGAGAAGGCTCCGTCGGCATAGTCCTTCATCAGAAGAACAATCGAAATATCAGCAGGATTTGTGTAACCCTCTATAGTTGTTCCGGTTATGACTCTGGCCTTGTCTATACTGTCCGAATACTCAAGACAGTACCTGATATAATCGTTTTCCGAAACCAGCTTGTACCTTGAGTTCATAATGCCTGCGCAGCGCATCAGTGCGTGATCCAGAGTTTCAAGGTCGCTTCCGCCATGGCTCCTGATCGGATTATATACAGAGGATATATAGGGGGATGCCCCCATAAATCCTGAAATCTCTCCCTCAGAAAGATTGCCCATCTCACCGTCTGTGGAACGGATCCTTGCCTTGAAGGCAATGTCGTCCGTAACCCTTGGCATGTCGCAGTTTGAACCGTCTGAGAATAATATCCTGCCGGTCATCCTGTCGATCCTGTAGCTCCTTCTGTCAGTAGCTGCAGCAAAGTTATCTACCTCGTGCCACAGAACATAGAAGGCGGATATCCTGCCCAAAAAGTCGTATTCCGCACGGACCATCTCCGGGTGTTTTTCAAGGAGCTCATCCATCTCTTCTTTTCTGGTGTAGCCCTTCTCATTGACCCAGACCACCGCGTCCAGAATGTGGTCTTCCCCGAGAGCTATACTGGCATTTGGAAGCACTTCCTCTATATAGTAATCTCTTTCATCCGATGTCTGAACATTTACGGCTGTAACTGCGTTAAGACAGAGCTTGACGATCCTTGGAAGGAAAACGTCTCCTGCCTCGCCGGTCTGTGACCTGTATCTTACAAGCCTGAAAAAGTACAGCCTGTTACCCTCAAATACTGACTCTGTCATGTCAGCGGGAGGCATGAACATCAAGGTTCCCGATCTGGTAAAGTCCTCAGTCAGGTCGGTGATACGCATATCCGTAAAACCGTTTGTTCCCATGTATTCGAATCTTACCTTGACACCGTTTTGGTTGCTGCTCTCCGAGAGCTGGAAATATATGCTGACAGGCCCGTCCGTGAGCTTTCTGTCAAGCCCTATATAAAGGGCGTCCTCATGGTATTCAATTCCTGACAAAACGGTATAGGGTTTGTCCGATGTCAGCTTTGATGTGATATCAGACTTTTTAGTTCCGGCTATTGTTTCGATCCTCTTGGGACTTACAAACTTCCCTTCATAGGAGTAACCGATCTTAAGGTCATGTATGGTAGGATAATTGTGTATCGAGGGCCTCATGTAGCAGTTGGTGGCCTTGGTTACACGCATTCTTAAGCACTTTCCGGAATAAGGGCCGTTTTCTGTGTTTGCCCAGTCTGAAGGGCAGGTAAAGGACAGCTTGTAGTCCCCATCCGTAAGGCTCTCAAAAAGTCCTGCGTACTCAGTGTCGCACTCAAGCTTCTTCCAGCCGATACCGTTATAATATTCAATTATGATCTCCTCAACCTTGACGCTTACAGGAGTATCAAATGGGGTCTTCCTGGGTTTTATCTTGATAATCGAAAGCTCAGCCTCCTCCTCTTCGGGAGTCAGCCTTATCAGGTTATCATGGAAATTTACTTTAAACTCAAGAGTTACCTTGGCCCCTGCCTTTGAAAAGCAAGGTGCATGACCTATATAGCACTCATTGTATACTGATATCTCATCAGAGAAGGGATTAAACTTAGCCTTATCAAGCTCAATTGTCCCATCTCCCACATACTCAGGGGTCTTTAGATCTCCGCCGGCAGATATGGATATTCCGCCAATCTCAAGGGCATCCGTCATGATCTCCTGAGCTTCCAATATGATCACAGAGTATTTCTTTTCACCTATGGTGGTCTTTCTGCCCTGTTCTTTTTTAAGGAGCATGAAGGTGTTGTTGTCCTCTAAGAGCTTCACCTTATCAAACTTTTTGAATCCATCTGTCGAGAGATATTTAAAGCTGGCTCTGCCATTTTCAATTCTCTCAATAAGCTCAGAAGCCTCAGCAAACCTTATATAGATAGGCTCATCAACTCCGTCAAAGAGACGGTCTTCATAGACAGTGAAAATGCTCTTTCCAATGGTGTCCTTCTGTCCAAAGAGGGTGAATGGCTTTATTTCCGAAAAGGTTTCTTCTTCCTCATCGGATACCGAAGATAAAAGGGGCTCCTCAGGAAGTGTTTCCAGATCATCCTCAACAAGATCCATCTCTCCCGATACGATCTCCGGGATCAGGAAATCTCCATATATGGGAGATAATGTCCCCCGTTCTGAATCGGTCTGGAAAGCTGCCCTGATACGGGCTCCGGTCACATAAAGGCTTCTTTCGGTCTCAAAAACCACAAATCCCGAGTCGGACTTATCAGATTCTGCAGAGAGTCTTGTTCCCTTGGGAATCTGTGTGCCGGCAATAGTCCCTCCGTCCATGTTAAAGATGACCATACTGGCCGCAGGCTGGGCAGGGCGAAGCGTTGAATCAAGCATGTTTACGAACTCCATGTGATAGCGCTCCGGCATCTGGCTCATGAGCCTGTTGTTTTCT
>JAGBMP010000112.1 GCA_017634825.1 Butyrivibrio sp. | reverse complement strand
TACACAGGCTACAGGATACGGCCTTCTTTACCTCACAGAGGAGCTCCTTAAGTGCAACGGCTCTGACATCAAGGGCAAGACAGTAGTTGTATCAGGTGCAGGAAACGTTGCTATCTACGCTATCGAGAAGGCTCAGCAGCTCGGTGCTAAGGTTGTTACATGTTCAGATTCAACAGGCTGGATCTATGATCCTGAAGGAATCGATGTAGCTCTTCTTAAGGAAGTTAAGGAAGTTAAGAGAGCAAGACTTACAGAGTATGCAGCTGCAAGAAGCTCAGCAGAGTACCACGAGGGCAAGGGCGTTTGGTCAGTTAAGTGTGACGTTGCTCTTCCTTGCGCAACTCAGAACGAGCTCCTTCTTGACGATGCTAAGCAGCTGGTTGCTAACGGCGTTCAGGCTGTATGTGAGGGTGCTAACATGCCTACATCTATCGAGGCTACTGAGTACCTCCAGAGCAACAAGGTTCTCTTTGTTTGTGGTAAGGCTTCAAACGCAGGTGGTGTTGCAACATCAGCTCTTGAGATGAGCCAGAACAGCGAGAGACTTTCATGGACCTTCGAAGAGGTTGATGCTAAGCTTAAGCAGATCATGGTTAACATCTATCACAACATTGATGATGCTGCAAGAAAGTACGGCATGGAAGGCAACTACGTTGCAGGTGCTAACATTGCAGGCTTCCTTAAGGTTGCTGAAGCTATGAAGGCTCAGGGTATTGTTTGATAACAACCTTAATAAATGAATAAAAATACATCCTCCGGTAATTTCTTACCGGAGGATTTTTATTTAATGCTTTATTATTCTTTAGCAGATTCTTTTAATAGCTTTTGTATCTCACCTTCTGTATCAAGAGCCATAACCTTGGCTGCAAGATCATCTGCATCCTTCTTGGTCCACTTGGAGATGATGCATCTCGCTGTAAGAACAAGAACAGGATTAACTGAAAATTCAGTAAGACCGAAGGAGATGAGAAGAGGTATCATAAGCGGATCTGCAGCTGCTTCTCCGCACATTCCAACAGGTATTCCCGCTTCAACGCCGCACTCTATTATGTGCTTTATGGAGCGAAGAACCGATGGCTGGAAGGTTGAGTAGAGATATGCAACATCTGCATTTCCTCTGTCAACGCTCATGGTGTACTGTGTTAAGTCATTGGTACCGATTGAGAAGAAGTCCGACTCTTTTGCAAGAAGATCAGCGATGAGAGAAGCAGAAGCTGTCTCAATCATGCAGCCTATCTCGATATCCTTGTCATAGGCTATACCGTTTGCATCGAAGTCTTTCTTGATCTCGGCAACCATCTCTTTTACTGCACGGATTTCTTCTACGCAGGTTACGAGAGGAACCATGATTTTTACCTTACCGAAAGCGCTGGCTCTCACAATAGCACGAAGCTGGATCATGTAGTTGTCTCTGTTTCCGAGACAGTACCTTACAGCTCTGTATCCGAGGAAAGGATTCTCTTCCTTCTTGATGTTGAGATAAGGAATATCCTTGTCTCCTCCAACATCCAGAGTTCTGATTATAACAGGCTTGCCACCAAGAGTCTCAGCTGCTTCTTTATAAGCTGCAAACTGCTCGTCCTCTGTGGGCATCTTGGCGTTGTCCATGAACAGGAACTCTGAGCGGAAAAGACCTACACCTTCACCGTCACATTCAACTGCCTTCTTGGCATCTTTTGGAGTTCCGATGTTGCAAAAGAGTTCGAGATTAATTCCATCTGCAGTCACAGTCTCTTTTCCAAGGAAGCCCTTGAGCTCAGCCTGTTTCTTGATGTAATCCTCGCGCTTTATGATGTACTGTGAAAGAATGTCTCCCTCAGGATTGATGTAAACATTTCCTTCTGTTCCGTCTACAATAGCAGTGTCCTTGTCTTTTACAAGAGTTGTAATGTCAGGGACAGAGAGTACTGCGGGAATTTCCAGAGCCCTTGCAAGGATAGCGGAGTGGGAGGTCTTGCCTCCAACCTCTGTTATGATACCTGCTACGTTTTCCTTGACTATCTGTGAAGTCATGGAAGGAGTCAGGTCTCTTGCAACCAGGATTGTTCCCGGTGCAACCTTGCTGATATCAATATCTTCAATCCCAAGAAGGATCTTGAGAAGGCTGACCTTGATATCGCTGATATCTGAAGCTCTCTGACGCATCATGTCATCATCCATTTTGGAGAACATTCCGATGAACATGTCGCAGACAGCTTCTACAGCAGACTCCGCGCACTGACCTGCGGCGATCATCTTACTCATTTCTCCGGACATGGAGGGGTCAGACATCATTACAAGGTGTCCCTCAAGGATCTCTGCCTCTTTGGGACCGATGCGCTTTCTGATATCCTCGGCCATTTCAGCGGTTTCTTTTTTGAACTGCTCAACAGCTTTGTCAAAGCGCGCTTTTTCGCTTTCTGTGTCTTCTACTTTGACAGCATCGTACTTGAGCTCGTGCTCAGTAATAACACAGATGCTGCCGATTCCGATTCCGCGGGATGCGGCGATTCCGTTGTACATAATTTATTCCCCTTATACATTTTTTAATAAGGAAGTTCTGCTCTCGGACGCGGTCCTCGCCAGAACGACTAATCTCACTAAACTCGACAAGACCTCGTCAAGTGATATTAGTCTCCTAATCCACTCTCAACAAGTTCAATTGCTTTCTTAAGTGCATCCTGTTCGTCAGCGCCGTCGCACTGGATCTCAATCTCAGCGCCGCACTTGATGCAAGCGCTCATAAGCATCATAACGCTCTTTGCATCATAAGCTGTTCCGTTGAAGACAACCTTTACATCACTTGCAAAGGGAGTCATAGCCTGTGAAAAGACACTTGCCGGACGCATGTGCATTCCCTGTTCGTTTGTTACTGTGATTTTCTGTGATACCATAATCTGTTTTTTCCTTTCTGTTAATCAAACAATAATAAAGCTGTCAGTTTATTTTATGCTTCCTGAGCATTCTTTTTAAGAATACCAAGAAGAAGACATCCTACTGCAGATCCTGCTAAAAGAGCTACCAGGTACATTGCAACGTTTCCTACTACAGGGAATACGAAGATTCCGCCGTGAGGTGCCATAAGTGTGCACTTGAAGGCCATTGAGAGAGCACCGGCAACTCCCGATCCAACAAGGAGTGAAGGAATTACATGGAGAGGATCAGCTGCTGCGTAAGGGATAGCACCCTCTGTGATGAATGAGAGACCCATGATGAAGTTTACAGGACCGGACTTTCTCTCAGCTGCAGTAAATTTGTTCTTGAAGAAGATAGTTGCAAGAGCGATGGCGATAGGAGGAACCATTCCGCCTACCATGATTGCTGCCATGATCATGTAACCTGTCTCGTTCTGGTTAGCAAGTGAAGCAAGACCGAATGCGTAAGCAGCCTTGTTGAGAGGGCCACCCATGTCTGTTGCCATCATTGCTCCAAGAAGAGCACCAAGGATGATGATTGATCCGCTTGACATTCCTGTAAGAACACCTGAGATCCAAGCGTTAAGTGCACCAACAACAGGATTGATGAGGCACATAACAAGACCGATAAGAAGTGTTCCGATGAGCGGATAGATAAGTACAGGCTTGATTCCCTCAAGAGCAGGAGGAAGAACCTCACATACCTTGCGAAGACCAAGAACAATGTAACCACCTACAAAACCTGCTACAAGAGCACCGAGGAAAGCTGAAGGAACGTCGCCTCCGGGAGCTGCGAATGTAGCACCGGTTGATGCAAGATAACCACCTACGAAACCAACTGCAAGACCGGGACGGTCAGCAATACTCTGTGCAATAAAGCCTGCAAGAATAGGAAGCATGAAGCCGAATGCAGCACCGCCGATTGACTTAAACCATGCAGCTACAGGTGTGTTTGAACCAAAGTTACTTGGATCGATTGAGTAGTCATCCAAAAGGAATGCGATAGCAATAAGGATACCGCCACCGATAACGAATGGAAGCATATGTGATACACCGTTCATAAGGTGCTTGTATGCTTTTCTTCCTGCACTCTCATTTGATGTTGTCTCTGACTTGGTAACTGCGCCTGTGTGATGGTAAACAGTAACGTCACCTGCCTGAGCCTTCTTGATGAGATCTTCAGGACCGTGGATGGCTTCTTTGGTAGAAGCGATGATAACCTTCTTACCATCGAATCTTCCCATATCGATGTTCTTGTCAGCTGCTACGATAACAACATCAGCATCAGCAATCTCTGCTGCTGTAAGGACATCCTTAGCTCCGCCTGAACCGTCTTTTTCTACCTTGATGTCAATGCCCATCTCTTTAGCCTTGAGCTCAAGAGCCTCGGCTGCCATGAAGGTGTGAGCGATGCCTGTAGGGCAGGCTGTAACACCAACGAGCTTTCTGATTGAAGGAGCAGCAGGAGCAGCAGCGGCTGCTTTCTTCTGAGCTTCCTCAGCATCCTTTGCAGTTTCCTTACTATCAATTATAGCAAGGAATTCATCGGCTGTTTTAGCATCGATGAGCTTTTGTGAAAAACTCTGATCCATGAGAAGTGTCATCAGCTTTGCGAGCACTTCAAGATGTGTGTCTGCTGCTGTATCAGGTGCGGCTATCATAAAGAAGAGCTTACTGGGGTTTCCGTCAAGTGACTTGTAATCAATTCCTGCAGGAATTGTTATTGCAGTAACACCTGCTGTTGCTACAGCTGCTGACTTTCCGTGAGGAACTGCGATTCCCATGCCAACTGCTGTTGAACCCTTTTCTTCTCTTGCGAGGATTGCTTTCTTAAACTCCTCCGCATCCTTTAAGTTACCAACCTTTGAATGAAGCTCGATGAGCTTGTCGATTGCTGCATTCTGGTCAGCGGCATCTACGCCGAGCGCAATGCCATCCTTTCTTAGTAAATCTGTGATTTTCATAGACCCTCCTTTTGGCTTTTTGCCGTCATAGTATCCCCTTTACAAAATCTTTTCCTTTTTAAAGATTTTTATAAAGCTCTAGAATTGCTTCTCCTGTGGCGAGATCGTCTGAGAAAGCAGTAGCTGATCCTGCAGCGGTACCCATCTTAAGAGCTTCCTCATAACTCTTATTCTTGAAGTATCCGGCAATGAAACCTGCTACCATTGAATCTCCTGCGCCAACGGAATTTTTAACCTTGCCCTTTGGAACTCCGATGCGGAACTTTTCTCCGGTCTCAGCGATGAGCATCGCTCCGTCACCTGCCATGGAGATAAGTACGTTCCTTGCACCAAGCTCCTGGAGCTTTTTCGCGTAAAACTCAATCTCGTCATCAGTCTTAAGCACTGTGCCAAACATCTCACCAAGCTCGTGATTATTTGGTTTTATTAAGAATGGATGATATTTAAGGACATTCTTTAAAAGATCCTTTGTCGCATCCACAACGACATCAACTTTTTTATCTGCAACCAGAGCGATGAGCTTTTCATAAACATCGTTTGGAAGAGAATTCGGAATGCTGCCGGCTAAGATGATCATGTCACCGTCTTTAAGAGCAGCGACCTTGTCAAAGAGCTTATTCCTGGCATCTTCAGGAATTTTGGGCCCCTGAGCGTTTATCTCTGTTTCGGCTTCGCCCTTGATCTTTACATTGATCCTGGAGATTCCTTCATCCAGGTGGATGAAATCTGCGATGATACCTTTACCGATAACGCTTTCCTCAATAGCCTTACCGGTAAAGCCTGCAGTGAATCCAAGAGCAGTGCTCTCAAGACCGAGGTTTTTAAGAATTGTTGAGACATTAATGCCTTTGCCACCAAAGTAACAGTCTTCGGAATCTGAACGATTGGTCATCCCCGGAAGGAGCTTGTCCTTCATTCTTACGATGTAATCAATGGCAGGATTAAATGTAACCGTATAAATCATTTGTGCCTCCCTTTTTATTCAACTACCTTGATAATGGTCTTACTGTGGTAGTTCTTGCCGACTTCTTTGTCGGTGATTATGCAGCAACTGGAAATGTCTGCAAAAGTAACTGAACTTATCTGTCCAAACTTGCTGTGATCAGCAAGGATGTAGGAGATATAAGCGTGCCTTACCGCTTCCTCTTTTACAAGAGCTTCATCCACGTCCGGTGTGGTGTAGCCTGCATTTATTGAGATACCGTTGGTTCCCATGAAGGCTTTGGTGAAGTGATACTTCCTGATGCCTTCGATACAGTCGGGACCGATTATGGCCTCTGTGGCTGCCTTGCATCTTCCGCCGATTATCATGGTATTCAGGTTCTTCTCGAGGAGCTTCTTGGCATGGACAATACCGTTGGTGATGTATTTTGCCTTGGCGTTGTCTATGTACTTGATCATCTCCAGGGTGGTGGTACCTGAGTCAATGTAAACGAAGTCGTCATCATTTATCAGCGAAGCTGCATACTTACTTATGAGGTCTTTTTCCTCGACATTTAATGTGGCCTTGGCTGATACTGTGGGCTCGAGTGTGTTTACATCACTTGCTGAAAGAGATGTGGCACCACCGAAGACCTTTAAGATCTTTCGTTCATCATGAAGGACGGATAAGTCTCTTCTGATAGTGGCTGCCGAAGCATCAAACTCTTCCATGAGCTCGTTTACCGTGACGGCATTTTTTTCGTTTATATATGAAACTATCAGATCTCTGCGTTCCTGAGTGAGCATATAACCCTCCAAACAAAATCAGCTATCTTATAGATTGAGGATAGCATCTTAAAAAATCAAAATCAATCAAAATAAATCACAAATAATCAGTAAACTTTTTATTAAATAATCACAAATTAATATAAAATGATAAAAATCAATCAACAAAAAAGCATCAAACGGTCACTTTCGAAAGCGTGGTATATTCTAAAAAAAGCATAAAGCTTTTCTTATAACCGTATATCCGCCTTTACAAAAGCTCCCCAAATAAACTAAAATAGAAGAGGATTCTGTACAAATGACATATTGGAGGTGACTGACTTTGGAAGAATTTATGCTGAACAATGAACAGATTGATATTATCGGTGAGATTGCAAATATCAGTATGGGTAACTCAGCAACAACCCTTAGTATGATGGTCAATAAAAAGGTAGACATCACTACTCCCAATGTTAAGGTCATTAAGAGAAGCGAAGCTCTCGATGACTATGAAAAGACATGCATTTTTGTTCAGATTCATTATGTAAAGGGACTTCAGGGCAACAATGTGCTTGTCCTTAAGGAGCATGATGTAAAGGTTATGACCGACCTTATGATGGGCGGAGACGGCACAAATACATCAGGTGATATTACCGATCTTCATCTTTCCGCAGCTTCGGAAGCTATGAACCAGATGATGGGAACCTCTGCAACCAGCCTTTCATCAATGCTGGGAGTTGCTACTGATATCAGTACACCTATTGTTAATCAGATAGATGTAGAGAGTATTAAAGTTTTTGAAAAAATGTTTGATACTACTTACGATAAATTTGTTAAAATAGCATTTAGGATGACCATAGGAAATCTTATCGATTCCATTATGGTCCAGCTCTATCCGGTGCAGTTCGCAGTGGATATGTGCGACAAATTTATGAGTAAAGGAAAATAAAGTATCAAATGAATAAGGCAGAAACACTAGAGATCAAGAAACAGTTTACACAGGAGAGATGCACTATCGACCACATTTGCGGATGCTATGTGGACCATGAAAAGAATAAGAAGCTTACCTTCAGGAAGGCCTTTGGCCAGCTGCCTGAAGAGGAGACTTTCAAGTATCTGGATATATTCCAGCACACTTTGACAGGAACCTTTGGCAAAAATCTAATAAGTCTTGAGTTTCCGCTTGACCAGGAGATGCCTGGAGGTACTCAAGACTTTCTTTTGACCTTAAGAAACTCAAAGCTTGAGGATGATGAACTGGTTGATGAGTGCTATGACAAGATCATCGCCAACTATGTCAACGGCGAGAATTATTACATTATCCTCGTTCATGCTGCCTATGATGTTCCCGGCATTACAAGGGACGGCATAGAGATGGAAGATGCTTCGGATAATGTATATGACTACATCCTTTGCAGTATCTGTCCCGTTAAGCGTTCAAAGGCAGGTCTTGGCTATAACGAATCCGAAAACGTGATTGAGGAAAGATACAGGGACTGGGTCGTTGAAGGTCCGGTGAAAGGATTTCTTTTCCCGGCGTTTATAGAGAGAAACACAGATATTCACAATATGCTTTACTTCACCAAAAAGCCCGAGGATCTTCAGCCCGAATTTGTTGAGGCGATGTTTGGCGGAAGAGCTCCGATATCTGCTCCCGAGCAGAAGGATATCTTTGATGCAGTCGTGCAGGAAACCATAGGTGAAGATGCCGACTATGACATAATGAAGAATGTCCATGATAACCTCAATCAGATGATCGAGGATCACGCAGAGGATGCGGAGCCGTTAGAGCTTACCAAAAATGATGTGAAGCAGCTCCTTTCAGACAGTGGTGTATCTCAGGAGCGCCTGGGATATTTTGACGAGAACTATATAAAGTGCGCAGGAGATGAGGACTATCCTCTGCTTGCAAGCAATATAGCTCATACAAAGAAGTTCGACATTGAGACGCCTGATGTTGTCATCAAGGTTAAGCCCGACAGAACCGATCTTGTTGAGTCAAGAATTGTTGACGGAAGACAGTGTCTTGTTATTGAAGTGGATGATCATATTGAGGTCAATGGTATCAATGTCAGAACATTTATGAACAAGTGACATGATCCATACTCTGTTAAACTATCTAAAAATAAATAGAGCTGAGCTTGAGGAAATCAAAGAGTATTTCTCAAGATGCAGTGATGAGATCGACAGGCGTAATCTGTTCATGTTGCGCAGAGTGTGTATGTACACATCTCTTATTTACCTGGGCATGATTATCCTAGCTTATTTTATTGTGCCCGGATTTAGTTTAAATCTCGGGCACATTGCTATTATCCCGGTTTTGCTTATATACATGGTGGTTAATGTTTACACCAGAAACAGGGAGAATATCACCGGCATAAAGGCCAGGGTGATATGTCTTACTTTTTATGCATTAATGTGCTTTCTGCTTATTTGCATAGACCTTTCCTATGATACGAGGCCTGCTCTGTGGTTTCCTCTGGCCATGATGGCCTTTCCTGCTATCTACATCGACAGACAGTACAAGTATGGGCTTGAAGTAACTATAGCTGTGCTGTTCTACGTGGGTGTTTGCTACAAGATAAAAGAATACCCCCGTTTTATCCAGGACCTGTACACGATCATCGCCGCAGATGTTATCTCTCTGATCATATCAAGGATCATCCTGGACGTCAGGAGCAAAGAGGGACTTGCGCTGGTTGAGATCCGCAAATTCAGCAAGGTGGACAAGCTCACCAATGTCCTGAATAAGGGCGCGCTGATATCTGAGATAGACGGTTATTATAATCATCAAAAAAATGATATGCCCTGTGCCATGTGCATTTTTGATGTGGATGATTTTAAACAGGTCAATGACGGGATAGGACACGGCGGAGGAGATGCCCTCCTTGAGCATGTGGGGAATCTTCTTTTAAAGAGCTTCAGACCTACGGATATCATCGGAAGATTCGGCGGAGATGAGTTTATTGTATTTATGCCCAACATGAAGGAAATATCTCTGGTTGAATTCAGGTGCAAATCTCTTCAGATGATGCTTGACGATTTCATGATCGATGACAAGGGTCCCTTTACCCTGAGTATAGGAGCAATCGTGGACAAGGGTGGTCACTCCAGGGATGAAGTGTTCAGAATGGCTGACGATGCCCTCTATAAATCAAAGATAGCAGGCAAAAATAAATGCAGTGCCTGGGTTGTCGATAAGGATAAAAAGTTTACAAAGCCTTTGATGGTTTTTGTCACATCCCTGGATGAGGAAAATGCATTGGTGCTGTTCAGTGAAGAGTCGGACAGATTTGATATTCTCTCCTGCGATGACAATGATGAAGCTATAGGATATATCAGCCAGTATCACAACAGGATAAAGCTTATTGTGGCAGAGGTTAGTGGTGAGGGCCTTACAGGCGGCCTTGCGATCAAATATGTCAAGGAACGTGAGATATTCAGGTCAATTCCCGTTCTGGCAGTCGTAAGGAATGAAGACGCTATTTCCCTGGCAAGGGAATTTGGCGCAGATGAAGTTTTGACGATAGATGCTCCAAATGAAACATTTGCTATTACAATTAAGGAGCTATCTGGTGTATGATAATATAGTTATTTATTTATGGAAGGAAAGATGTAAATGCTAAAGACATTACTATCGCAGGTTAAGCAGTATAAACTTGCATCAATACTTACTCCGCTGTGTATGATCGGCGAAGTAATCTGTGAGATGATCATTCCTGTTCTCATGGCGGGAATAGTGGATAAGGGTATCTACGGTAACAATATGGGATATATCTTTTCCACCGGAGGAAAGATGATCGTCATTGCTGTTTTGGGACTTCTGGCAGGACTTTTAGGAGCCTATTACGGTTCCATGGCATCCACCGGATTTGCCAAAAACCTAAGAAAGGCCATGTTTGATAACATCCAGACCTTTTCTTTTTCTAACATCGACAAATTCTCAACTTCAGGTCTTGTAACAAGACTTACCACCGATGTTTCCAACATTCAAAATGCATATATGGTTACACTCAGAATGGCTATGAGAGCACCGGCATCTATGATTGTTGCCATGGTCATGAGCTTTATCATCAGCCCCGAGCTTGCAAGGATATATCTGGGAGCGGTAATATTCCTGGCTGTTGTTGCAGTTCTTTTGATGAGAAGAGCAACCAGATATTTCAAGCAGGTGTTTGAAAAGTACGACGAACTCAATGAGAGTGTACAGGAAAATGTATCAGCCATCAGAGTCGTTAAGGCTTATGTAAGGGAAGACTACGAGAATGCCAAGTTCAAGAAAGCTGCCCTTAATATCTACAACATGTTCGTTAAGGCAGAAGGAAATGTGGTTTACGTATCTCCTTTAATGACAGGAACCGTTTACGTATGCATTCTTCTTATCAGCTGGTTCGGTGCACACATGATAGTGGCCGGAAATCTCTCGACAGGAAGCCTTATGAGCCTTCTTACCTACTGCATGAGTATCCTGATGAGCCTTATGATGCTGGCTATCATATTTGTAATGATGACCATGGCTGAGGCCAGCGGAAAGCGTATTGCAGAGGTTATCGAGGAGAAAGCCGATCTTACAAATCCTGAGAATCCTGTAATGGAAGTTGCGGACGGAAGCATCTCTTTTGACCATGTATATTTCTCGTACAATAAGAGTTCTGATGAACCTGTGTTAAAAGACATTACTCTTGATATCAAGTCAGGAGAAACAATAGGTATCATCGGAGGAACGGGTTCAGCCAAGTCGTCTCTTATAAACCTTATCAGCAGACTCTATGATGTTACGGATGGCTCTGTAAAGGTCGGCGGAGTTGATGTAAGGGACTACGATATGGAGACCTTAAGAGATCAGGTATCTGTGGTTCTGCAAAAGAATGTCCTGTTCTCCGGAACTATTCTTGATAACTTGAGGTGGGGTGATAAAAACGCCACTGAGGAAGCGGTTAAAAAAGCTTGTGAAATGGCCTGCGCTGATGAGTTTATTGAGAAGATGCCCGATGGCTATAACACAGTTATAGAGCAGGGCGGAACCAATGTATCAGGTGGCCAGAGACAAAGACTTTGTATTGCAAGAGCTCTTTTAAAGAAACCTCGCATACTTATTCTGGACGATTCAACAAGTGCTGTAGATACAGCTACGGATGCCAAGATCAGAAAAGCATTTGCTACGATGATCCCGGGTACCACCAAGCTTATAATTGCCCAGCGTATCAGTTCGGTTCAGGATTGTGACCGTATAATCGTTATGGATGACGGTAAGATCAACGGCTTTGCAAGCCATGATGAACTTCTTAAGACCAACGAGATCTACAGAGAAGTTTACGAGTCACAGACCGGAGTAAGCGGAGATGCTGATTTTGATTCAGCTTCCGGGCAGTAATTGGAGGTAGAATATGGCAGAGACAAAAGCTATTAACGCAGGGCCAAGAGGCGGAGCAAAACGCGGAATGCCAAGGCCTAAGATAGATAATCCCGGTAAGCTCTTTAAAAGGCTTATGGGATATGTATTTAAATTTTATCCGATACACATGTTGGTGATCGTGCTGTGCATAGTGCTGACAGTATTTTCATCGGTTCAGGGAACTCTTTTTACAAGGACTCTGATAGATTCTTACATTCAGCCGATGCTGGATAATCACAGTAATGACTATGGACCTCTTTTGGGAGCCATGGGAAGAGTTGCGATATTCTACGGACTGGGTGTTCTGGCTGCCTTTGTTCAGGCAAAGGTAATGATCTATATAAACCAGGGGACACTCAGAAGACTCAGGGAAGAGTTGTTCGTTCATATGGAGTCTCTTCCTATCAAGTACTTTGACACACATGCTCACGGCGATATCATGTCGATCTACACAAACGATATTGATGCCTTAAGGCAGATGATAAGCCAGAGTATTCCTCAGCTCCTTAGCAGCGCCATCACCATTGTTTCAGTGCTGGCATCCATGATCGTTCTCAGCATTCCGCTTACCATAGTTACGCTTCTCATGGTGGCAGTCATGCTGTTCTGCTCAGCCAAGGCGACAGCTTCTTCAGGTAAGAACTTCGTTGCTCAGCAGAAGAACATAGGTGAGCTGAATGGTTTCATTGAAGAGATGATGACAGGACAAAAGGTCGTTAAGGTCTTCAATCACGAGTCAGAAGCAATCGAAAAGTTTGATGAATTAAACGAGAAGCTCTTCGACAGTGCATTTAAGGCAAATGCCTATTCAGGCGCTCTCGGCCCCATTAATGCACAGCTCGGCAATACCAGTTACGTGCTCTGTGCCATTATAGGAGCTGCGATTGCTCTTTCGGACAGCGTGGCAGCGGGCTTTACCGTTGGTATGCTGGCGAGCTTCCTTACCTTTAACAAGAGCTTTTCAATGCCCATCAACCAGGTCAGCATGCAGTTTAACTCAATCATCATGGCTCTGGCAGGTGCAGACAGAATCTTCAAGCTCCTTGATGAGCCGGGAGAGACTGACGACGGCTATGTAATGCTGGTTAATTCTGAAGAAAAAGACGGAGAGATCGTAGAGGCCGATCACCACACAGGACACTGGGCCTGGAAGCATTATCACAAAGCTGATAACACAACAACCTATCAGCCCATGGAAGGTGATGTTACCTTCAACGATGTTGACTTTGGATATACAGATGAGAAGATGGTTCTGCACAACATAGTTCTTCATGCAAAACCCGGACAGAAGATAGCCTTTGTAGGCTCGACCGGTGCCGGCAAGACCACCATCACCAATCTTATCAACAGATTCTATGACATTCAGGACGGCAAGATAAGATACGATAACATCAACATCAACAAGATCAAAAAGGCAGACCTTAGAAGGTCTCTTGGAATAGTTCTTCAGGATACGCACCTCTTTACAGGTACCGTTATGGAGAACATAAGATACGGCAAACTTGATGCCACAGACGAAGAGGTTAAGGCAGCAGCCAAACTCGCCAATGCCCACAGCTTCATCAAGAGGCTCCCTGACGGGTACAACACAATGCTCACAGGAGACGGTGCAAACCTCTCACAGGGACAGAGACAGCTCCTTGCAATTGCAAGAGCAGCCATCGCAGATCCTCCGGTTCTTATCCTGGATGAAGCTACTTCCTCCATCGATACAAGAACAGAGAAGATTGTACAGGACGGTATGGACAAGCTTATGAGCGGCAGAACAACCTTTGTTATTGCTCACAGGCTCTCCACAGTCAAGAACTCAGACTGTATCATAGTTCTTGAGCACGGTCGCATAATAGAGCAGGGAACACACGATGAACTTATTGCTAAGAAGCAGAAGTACTACCAGCTCTACACCGGCATGAAATCAGAGACAGCATAACAAAGAGAGAACCGTCCCCTGAGAGTCAGTGGGGACGGTTATGTTGACTCCTCACAGAGGTTATTTATGCCCCGCTGCCTGGGGATTGTAGCACATAATAAAACCGGAGCCAAAGGCTGCCCGGGCGCCAAAAAGCGGCGCCCAGCGTACTGTCCTTTGACTCCGGTTTTCTTATGTGCATAATGGTCACTAAGCGGGGCTTGCATAAGGGGTGCATGGCCTGCCATAATCTGTGGCGGATAGCCAGCTTATAACTGCCGGGATATGAAAAAAAGAGCACATGGTCGAGGATCAAAGAGTTTTTCTACCTATACGGTCATAAGTAGCTCATGGGCGTAGAAAGCCGAGGGGAGAGAATTTACATAAGGGGTATTTTTCTACCTATACGTACAAAAGAACCCTGTGGGCGTAGAATGCCCTGAGGTGATTTCTACTTATATCCAAAAAAGTTGTCCTTGGGCGTAGAAAAAAAGAGGTGTTTTATTTTTTACAGGAAATTCCTTCTACCTATATTGTGAAAAGTACGTTCTGGGTGTAGAAAATCTTTGAATCTGAGATTTTCTATATATGTGGATCTAACTTGGATTGGGGTATGGAAAATGCAGAGGATCGAAAAGCTTGATTCTTGATTTTTCTCTATATAGCTTAAAAAGTTGCCTTGGGGTATGGAAAGTCATTGGCGAGCCAGAGCAGATTTCTATATATATGAGTAAAAGTAAGCATGGGGTATAGAATTAAAGGCATTCAAAGTTTTTGTGCAAATTTATTTTCTATATATATCAGGCAAACTTATCGCAGGGTATAGAAAAATCGGCAGACAAAAAGTTTTGGGACTCGCTTTTCTTCATGACCCGCTTAGTGACAAAAAATGCCTTAGCAAATGAATGTCAATGGCACCGTGGAATACCGCAGCACGCATTTTGCGAGGATATGCCGCGAAAGGCCATTGATGTTCATTTACTAAGGCATACAATTCCTAAGCTGCGAGTCATGAAGGAGGGAGTCAAAAAGAACCGTCCACGTGACTTTTTCAACTGACTCACTTTATTTATGTCTATCGCGCAGCATCTTCAGAATCTCAAATATTGCATCAACCAAAAGAAGCATGCCACAAGATAACATATACCAGCTGTTTTCAATATCCGGAGTAACCAGAATATATCCTCCCAGGAACACCGTCACAATGCCTTCGAACGATGATCTGAAGCGGTCGAAGACCTTGGTCTGGTTCCTGAAGTTGATAACGTTCTGATATGCAAGAGTAAGGAGCACAACTCCGATTATCATGCTGGATATAACAAAGAGGGCGTCAGGCTTGATCATGATCGCTGATGTCAGAACCAGCAGTATGATGCACATGATAACTCTTGGCCGCTCTTTCCTAAATTCCAGACCTGAGTCTCTAAGGTGCTTGATGGTAAGGACTACCTCATAGACACAGACTATGAGAAGTGCGAGAAACACCACGGATTCCATGGCAAAATCCGGAAATGCAAAACACAGTGCGGATAAGAATAAAGAAAGTCCGATCCTGATCAGCTGCTTTCTGTTGATAAGGCCCCAGATCCTGACAAAAAGACCCTTTGAGTCATCATCCTCTTTCCTTATATTTCTGGCCTTGTTTTTGAGGTTAAGAGCGTCATTTCCGGCCATCTTCATGATCAGCTCCTCAAAGGCCGAAGGGCCCAGGGAAGCAAACTCTTTTATTGTATTAACTCCTGCCTCGGACATGGAATCAAACAGAGTATCGACGAAATTTTCTCTGGCGGACATATCCATACCTTCAACGAATCTGTCTATAAGATCGTTTAAAAGGTGGCTCTCCGGCGCGTGGTCATCGCATATAACAGGGCCGTTTGAATCAAGGACCCAGGTCTGTATGCTGTGCTGGATCAGCGGATTTGCAGAGCTCTTTATGATAATGTTCTCGCCTGCCGGTGGCTCAAAGATCCTACCGATAATGGAGTATTCGGGAGTGATCTTGGTGATCTTGCTAAGGATCCTGTAGATGAGAGATTTGTCCAGAATATCGGGACAAAAACCGGGACCGTCGTTTATATAAACATGAAGGAGTTTATCCTGCTGCGAACCTTCCAGATGGGCAGCAGCATAGAGGGCAAGATGAGCGCCCTTTGAGTGTCCCAGGATTATAACGCCGCCTTCAGCTTCATCCACATGCTTTGTAGCATAGGAGAGTGCCAGATCCTGAGAGGGAACGTTTGTGTAACTTATCATGAAATCTTCCTTCCATCCGATGATGGTGGAGTCTGTTCCCCTGAAGGCGATTATTGTAGGGCCATCGGGAATTTTATAAGTTACTGCAGCGAACTGTTTGTCCTGGCTGTCGTAGATGTCCTGAAAATCAGAAAGATAAATGTCTTTATATCTTACAGAAGCAGCACAGTACCTGGCAAAGTCCAGATCTTCTTTTACCGCACCTGCTCTTGTACTCTTTAAAAGACCTTTAGAGTCCAGCTCTTTTACCGCCTGTTCAATGGTCATGGACTGGCCATCCTTTAAAACGCTCTTAAAGTCTATATAAATGAGCTCAGAAAATACCAGGTTATCTTCAGTTTTAAATTCTCTTTCTGAGAAGGTAAGGTCGCCTCTCCAGAGAATATAATCATTTATATGTGCCATATCTCAACCCTGATCAGATATATTTAGTCATGAAAAGAGGAGCTGCAGCAAAAGTGTTGCAGCTCCTTTATTTTATCATAGATTATTAAGCTATGCGGATTTAGCCGATAGCTTTTTTAACTGCCTCGAGAACACGGTCAGCCTGGAAAGGCTTAACGATGAAGTCCTTGGCTCCTGCCTGAATAGATTCAATAACCATTGCCTGCTGTCCCATAGCAGAACACATGATACAAACTGCATTAGGATCTGCAGCCTTGATTCCCTTCAAGGCTCCGATACCATCAAGCTCGGGCATTGTGATATCAAGAGTTACAAGGTCGGGTTTTAACTCATTATATTTTTCGATTGCGACTTTTCCGTTCTCTGCTTCGCCGGCAATCTCATATCCATTCTTGGAAAGGATATCCTTGAGCATCATGCGCATGAAAGCGGCGTCATCTGTAATGAGTATTCTTTTTCCCATATTGAACCTCCAATAAGTATTTTTAGTTGCGTAAGAAATAATGCAAATTCATTTTGAGAATCATTATTGGTACATAATCTATTGTACCACGTAATTCTGTTTGTGAGCGTTAAATCGTCATGCAAATAATTAAAATTTGATAAAGTCTCTGAGAAAATTGTTTGAAAATCACATTCATTATTTCAGTACCGGAAGAGTGCTGTCATAATTGAAATCGCCGTGATTTACAATCTGCCACTGGATTATTGACAGTGTATTGTCTGAATTGGATGAGTTGTTTGCGCTATTTGCATCTATGGCGATATCCAGAGACTGATTATCGGTTATTGGTATACTTTCTTTCATTATACCATCTTCAATACCTGAAGAATAGCCTGAATTTACCGCTGCAACAAAGGCATTTCCTTTATGACAAGCTTCGTAGTAAAGTTTTTGTCTCTCGGTAAGATTATTGCTTAAATTGTAGTCAGCTTTTGAATTTACAAGTGTAAGAGTGGCAAAAGAGATTATGCTGAGCACGGTAAATATAAGAAGGATGGAAGCACTGCCTATATGAGAGCCGCCTGATGCTTTATTCATATCATCTGCCCTCCTTTCCAAGATACGTGTCAACACTTACTGACATTATGATCCTCTCGGGATCGACAGGAGCTTCAGGAGATGGTTCCTCAAGACCTCTTATGTCGAGAACAGTGATCTGGCCTACTGCAGCCTTTCCGACAAGAGAGGTTCCATAGTCTGTTACATCCGAGTAAACCTTACTTGCATCATCTGTTGTTATGCTGATGTTTGCAACATAGGAGGCATCTGCAAGACCGTTTACCTGATTCCACTTATCATCAAAGAGAAGAACAAGGCTTCCGTCACTCATGGAAGGATCTGATGTCGTATAGCTTATGATGGCATCAGGAAAGAGCTCCGCCATATCAGACAGTCTTCCTTTTTTGCCTTCAAAAGCTTCCGCCAGATTCTGAGTCCAAATGGTGGCATTTGACAAACTTTCAGTGGTTTCAGCCATTATATGGGCAGAGGCAAAAAGCCTTACGCAGACTGCTGCAGAAAGGGAGAAAAACATAATTGCCACTATTAGTTCCATCAGGAACAGACTTAAGCGCGAATTACTCCTCTGATCCATTAGTTACCTTCCGTACTTCTTTTGGTGATGTATAAAAAGTCTTCGGTTCCGTCTTCAAGTACTACTTCAATACTAAACATTCTGTCTGATACTTCTTCGATCTCAAGGGCCTTTATATCCATGATCTTCTGGCCTGAGCGGGGATAGACAACTTCCAGCGAATCTCTTGCCATAAGCTCCATCAGCTGCCCGTCAAAGTCGTAGATATAGGTGGTGTAGAGCTCGCCGTTTACTTCCTTACTCATGGCAAGTACATTCTTGCCAAAAAGCTCTTTTACCCGCACGGTTCCGTTTATATCGGCCTGCCTTACCTTCTCTGTGATGTAGGCACTGGCAATCCTGTGAGAATTGTTACTTGCCATGGCAGAGACGTTCTTTTGGTAAATGCTTGCGCCGATGGCAATAACCGACAGTGCGCACAAAACAAAGAGCAGCATAAGGCATATGACAAAGACAGAATCTATTACATGTTTGTCTTTTTTCTTTGTTGTTAATGTCGTTTGTTCCATAAGCTTTTGTTACCTCAGGATAACTGTGTAATCAGGATAAAGATTTGCTGCAATGGGCTGATAGTCTACGAAAAACGTGTTCTTGTCATAGGTAAGACCATAGTGCTGTTCCATATACTCAAGGCTTGGAGGGTACATTCCCTCTATGGCGTAGCACTGGACAATATCCCTTGAAATGGCATTCTCAAGAGACTCCTGCTGCTTTTCGATGGTGCTTCTTCCGGAGTACTCAACAGCCATCAGGAAGAAAGCCACAATAAGTGCAAATATTGCGACTGAGATCACCCTGTAAAATGCAGGAGATAGTGTGAAAATGTGCTTTTCGCTATCAAATCTGTTAGCCATTTAAAACCTCTTTAACCTATGGTGGTCATTATTCCCATAAGCGGGAGAATTACTGACAAAAGGATCATTCCAACAATGAGAGAAAGAATGATTACCAAAGTGGGCTCAAGTACCGAAATGAGAGAGTAGATCCTGCGCTCGGTATCTTTTTCAATCCTCTCGGAAACCTGCTTCATGGCCTGGTCCATGGAACCTGACTTAAATCCGACTGATACCATCTGTGCATAGAAGGATGTGAAGATTTCAGTCTTTTCAAGGGCTTCGGGGAAACTGTCTCCGTCGAGAAGAAGCTCTTTACACTGGTCGATCTTGTTCTTCATGTCATCGTCGCCGGTAAGTTTTTTAACAAGACCGAGACCTTCGTAGGTATCCATACCACTGGAGAGTGTCAGCACCATTCCGCTGGCAAACCTCTCAAGCTCAATGTCGTGCATCAGCTTTCTTGTGGGGCCGAATTTCCTCATGAGCTTCTTGAAATTCTCTTTTCCCGCAGAACTTGAGAAGTAGAGGAAGCATGCTGCGAAGATTACGAGGATGGCCACAAGGATAATGGAGTATCTGTTGAGGGCGCTTCCCAGGGACAAAAGAGACTGTGCAAAGCCGCTCATGCTGGTTCCGAGCTGTGCAAATACCTGCTCGAAGATGGGCAGTACCTTGGTGATAAGCACCAGTACAACGATCAGCATCATAAATACCATGATAAGCGGATAGCTCACGGCACTTCTTATGCTTGACTCGATATTCTCTTCCCTCTCGTAGTAGTCCGCCAGGGATTCCATTACGGTGTCCATATTTCCGGATTCTTCACCGATGGTGACCATGTGTACGACATAGTCGGGAAAGACCTCACTCATACTGAGGGCTACATGGAATTTTTCGCCGCTGTGGAGAACATTGCTGATGGCGCTGTAGACCTTTTTTGCGGATGCATCTTTGGTGTCCTGCTCAAGGATATCTATACCGTCAGCCGGCGCAATTCCTGCTCTTAGCAGCAGAGACATCTGTCTGCAAAAGCTTGAGATCTCATAACTTTTTAATTTGCCAAGTTTTGCTGTAGTGCCCATAAGTTCCTCCATCATGAACTCTTGTCAATAAATGTATTTTACGGAGTAGTTTGAACCGTCTCCGATGAACTCTTTTAAAGTCTTGTCTTTGGTGTTTGAAGCAAAGGTCGGATCCATAAGTGACCACTCGTTTCCGTCAAATTCGATCATGCCGTTTACCCAGCCAACATCCTCGATGTAGGTGGAGAGCCACGCATGATACGCTGTTCCTGCATAGCCAATCTCCATTCTGGTGGGAATTCTCTGGCTTCTTAGCATGGTGGTCATTAGGGCTGCATAATCGAGGCAGATTCCGGTCTTGGTAGAAAGAACTTCATCCACATCGGGAAGATATCCGCTCTGAACGGTTTCGGCCTCTTCGTGGTCATATGTGATATTGCTTATTATGTAGTTGTAAACTTCGGATACTACTTCAAGATCGGAGTTGCAGACGTAGGCGAGATACTCGCTCTTTGCAACAGCTTCGTTGGAGCTTGTGAAGTTTACGTACTGGTTTGGATAAAGGAAAGGTGAAAACTCGTTGGTTATATTAACATCAAGCATCTGGCTGTAGGCCTGTGAATACTGGGTTCCTTCGATGTTCTCGAAGATGTTTACCATATACTCGCCGTTGCCCTGCTGAAGAGGAAATACTTCTTCTTTGGGAATGCTGGAGATGTTGTAGGTGTAGGTCACTTCTTTCGGACCTGTGATCTGGAGTTTTACCTTAGGCGAATCTCCGTGGTAGGTTACGACAATGTAGCCCTCGGAAATATTGGAAGCATCCACCTTGGCATATTCGTTTTCATAGACGACTTCGCCCGGTGCTTCAGGCACAAGACAAACAGGGGTGTTGTCACGGCTTCCCTTTACGCGCTCTGATTCCGGGAGTTCCACATCGGGAACAGGAGTTGCCTGCTGACCCGATGACCTTGAAAACTCAGCTATCGGATCATCTGCATCTCCGCATCCGGAAAGGATGGTGACAATACCCAATATTAGGATGAGTGAACAGGATATTAGATTTTTCTTTTTCCTAAGAAAATCTCTTCTCATACGTTAAGAAAGTGTTTGAGGCATCTCGCGGATTCTCTTGTAGCCCAGGGAAATAAGGTCGGAAATGTTATCTGCATGTTCATCGCAGTTAAGGATTTTAGTGTAGATGACTTCGATAGGTGTTCCGACTTTCATTTCGTTGTAACCGTGGATCCTCTTTGTGAGTTCTTGTAAAAACATATCGGCAGCAGAGCTGTCGCAGTTCTCAATCAGGATGATGAATTCGTTTCCCCCGTTTCTGCCGACGTAGCCGAAATCCGCACTCACATCTTCTAAGATGGTTGAAAATTCGGAGATAAGCCAGTTGCCGTTGACATGCCCGTTTTTATCATTGGTGGAATCGAGATTTCCAAGCTTCATCAGCATGAATCCGGCCATTGGAAGGCGCTGAGGGTTATTAAAGCTTTCAATCAAAAGATCACAACTGTATCTGTTGGGAAGGCCGGTCAGATGGTCAAGATACGCCATCTTGTTCAGGTGCCTTCTGATAGAAGTAGTCTTAGTAAGAATAAAGAAATCAAACAGAATGGAGAAGACAAAAAGAATAATACAGATTCCTCCGACTACGAAGAAGGCCGGTGTTGATCTGCCTGAAATCTGATGAAAGATCTCTTTGTCCCTGTGATACAAAAAAGCCAGTACTATGGTAAGAACTCCGAGTATGATAAGAGAGACCATCTTGTAGATAAAAATACTGTTATATACGTTAGTACGTTTACTCTTGTCATAAAATCCAGACTTCATTTGAATCCTCCATATAGAATAATTGTACTATAAATATGTGCACTCTTAAAGTGCATGAGGAGTCGGAATTCTCTTTTCGTATGTGTAATATTCTTCAAAACCGCACGATTTTGCGATTTCGCACATTTTTTCAAAACCGCAGGCAACCTTCACCGGCGTATGCGCATCGGACCCTATGGTTATGATTTTGCCGCCCAGCTCTTTATATCTTTTAAGGACATCGGGAACAGGATTTGGCAAAAGAGATATGTCATTTCCCAAAAGCTTTGAATTAAAATCAAGACCCTTGTCATTCCTGATAAGGTAGAGCAGTATCTCATCGATCTGATCTGCAAAGCGCTCATAGCTATAGGTGGTATCACCTTTTGGCGCATATCTTGAGACATAGTCAAGGTGACCCAAAACGTCAAAGTCCGTAAAGAGCTTTATGTTATCCAGGGTCTGCTCAAAGGTTCTTTTATATATGTTCTCGGAAGTATCCCCGTCCCAAAAAGAAGGGTAGTAGGGATCTTTTTTGTCAACAAGGTGAATGGAGGCGATGACAAAATCAAAGCCGCCTTTTTTGACAAAATCAAGGTTCTTATCTGCAACATGAGTCTGCATTCCGATTTCTACTCCAAAATGCATCTTGATCTTATCCGCATAGAGCTCTTTGTAATGAAGAAATTCATCCCTGTAGGAATCGACATCAAGGATAAAGGGAAACTCCGGAAGATCGTAACAGGTGGGATAGTCCTCATCCTGATGCTCCGTGAAGCAAATCTCTTTAAGCCCTTTGTTTATTGCGCTTTTGATCATGTCTTCCATGGGAGCATCGCTGTCTCCGGAATTGTGTGTGTGCATGTGATAATCTGCTAAAATCGGCATTTTGATTCTCCGTAAATTTGAGTGTAAAAGATCCAATTAATTCATATCGTCAGTTTACTAATTTTTTATTATATAATCTAGCATATTTTTAATATTCTCACTTGATTTATGGGCAAAAGTCAGATAGAATTGTAGGTGCTGATAAAAATTTATCAAGATAGATAATTTGAGAAACAGCAACTCATATAAAATTCATTTTAGGAGGAACTTAAAATGGCAGTAAAAGTAGCAATCAATGGTTTTGGCCGTATCGGTCGTCTTGCATTCAGACAGATGTTTGGTGCAGAGGGTTACGAAGTTGTAGCAATCAACGATTTAACAAGCCCTAAGATGCTTGCACATCTTCTCAAGTACGACTCATCACAGGGACGTTACGTAGAACTTGGACATGAGGATGACGTAACAGCTGATGACGAGGCCGGAACAATCACAGTTAAGGGTAAGACAATCAAGATCTACAAAGAGCCCGATGCAAACAATTGCCCTTGGGGTGAGCTTGGTGTAGACGTAGTTCTTGAGTGCTCAGGCTTCTATACATCTAAGGAAAAGGCACAGGCACACATCAATGCCGGCGCTAAGAAGGTAGTTATCTCTGCTCCTGCAGGAAACGATCTTCCTACAATCGTTTACAATGTAAACCACACAACTCTTACAAAGGACGACAAGATCATTTCAGCTGCTTCTTGCACAACAAACTGCCTTGCACCTATGGCTAAGGCTCTTAATGATTACGCTCCTATCCAGTCAGGTATCATGTGCACAATCCACGCTTACACAGGTGACCAGATGATCCTCGACGGACCTCAGAGAAAGGGCGACCTCAGAAGATCACGTGCAGGTGCTGTTAACATCGTTCCTAACTCAACAGGTGCTGCAAAGGCTATCGGCCTTGTTATCCCTGAGCTTAACGGCAAGCTTATCGGTGCTGCTCAGCGTGTTCCTACACCTACAGGATCAACAACACTTCTGTTCGCAGTAGTTAAGAAGGCTGACGTTACTAAGGAAGCTGTAAACGCAGCTATGAAGGCAGCAGCTACAGAGTCATTCGGATACAACACAGACGAGATCGTTTCATCTGATATCGTTGGTATGAGATTCGGTTCACTCTTCGATGCAACTCAGACACTTGTTAACAAGGTTGACGATGATACATACGAAGTACAGGTTGTTTCATGGTATGACAACGAGAACTCATACACATCACAGATGGTTAGAACAATCAAGTACTTTGCAGAGCTTGGCTGATTAACCTCTAATACGAAATAGACTTATTTATGAGGTCCGGTCCATATGGGCCGGACCTTATTTCTTTTTATCAAACTTCTAAAATAAAAGAATTTCTTTTAAATAAAAATCCAGGAGGAAAAAAATATGTCACTCAACAAAAAGACCGTAGATGACATCAATGTTAAGGGCCGTCGCGTACTTGTTCGTTGCGATTTCAACGTACCTTTAAAGAACGGTGAGATCACTGACGAGACAAGAATCGTAGCAGCACTTCCTACAATCAAGAAGCTGATTAAGGATGGCGGTAAGGTTATCCTTTGCTCACATCTTGGTAAGGTTAAGAATGGTCCTAACGAGGGGGAATCTCTTGCACCTGTTGCTAAGAGACTTTCAGAGAAGCTTGGCAAGGATGTTAAGTTCATCAGTGATTACAACGTAACAGGCCCTACAGCTACAGGCGCTGTAGAAGCTATGAATGAGGGAGATGTAATCCTTCTTCAGAATACCCGTTTCAGAGGCAAAGAGGAGACTAAGCCTGAAGAGGCCGGTGAGGCTTTTGCAAAAGAGCTGGCTGACCTTGCTGATGACTATGTATGCGATGCTTTCGGATCAGCTCACAGAGCACATGCTTCTGTAGCAGTTGTTACAAAGTACATCAAGGAAAAAGGCGGAAACAACGCAGTTGGATACCTCATGCAGAAGGAAATCGACTTCCTCGGAAATGCAGTTGAGAATCCTGTAAGACCTTTCGTAGCTATTCTTGGCGGTGCTAAGGTTGCTGATAAGCTCAACGTTATCAACACTCTGCTTGACAAGTGCGACACACTTATCATCGGTGGTGGTATGGCTTACACATTCCTTAAGGCTAAGGGATACGAAGTAGGTAAGTCACTTCTTGACGAGACCAAGGTTGACCACTGCAAAGAGATGATGGAGAAGGCAGAGAAGGCCGGCAAGAAGCTCCTTCTTCCTGTTGATACAGTATGTATCGATTCCTTCCCTGATCCTATAGACAACCCTAACATCGCAACAACAGTTGTAGATGCTGACAAGATTCCTTCTGACAAAGAGGGTGCTGATATTGGACCTAAGACAATCGCTCTTTACGCTGAGGCTGTTAAGTCTGCTAAGACAGTAGTTTGGAACGGACCTATGGGCGTATTCGAGAACCCTGTTCTTGCAAACGGAACAGAGGAAGTTGCTAAGGCTCTTTCAGAGACATCAGCAACAACAATCATCGGCGGCGGCGACAGTGCAGCAGCTGTTAACCAGCTTGGCTACGCTGACAAGATGAGCCACATCTCAACAGGTGGCGGAGCTTCTCTTGAGTTCCTTGAGGGCAAGAAGCTTCCCGGCGTTTACGCAGCAGACGATAAAGCGTGAACACTTAGTGAGGTTTTGTCGAACTTAGTGTGAACTCTGTTCTGGCGAGGGCCTGTGGCCCGAGAGCAGAACTTCCTTATGAATAAAAACTGGAGGATTACTAAAATGGCAAGAAGACGTATTATCGCCGGAAACTGGAAGATGAACAAGACTCCCAGCGAGGCTGTAGCTCTTTGTAATGAGCTTAAAGACTTAGTAAAAAATGATGCTGTTGACGTAGTTTACTGCGTTCCAGCAATTGACATCTGTGTTGTAGCAGAGGCTGTCAAGGGCACAAACGTACATGTTGGTG
>JAGBMP010000111.1 GCA_017634825.1 Butyrivibrio sp. | reverse complement strand
CTCGCAATGTGCCAAAGCTTCTATTACGGTTTCCTCAACAAAAGGCTTTGAGACAAACTCTGTTGCACCAAGCTTAACAGCTTCCATCATCTTGTCCTTCTGGCCTGCGGCTGTTATCATGACGACCTTGGAATCCGGAAACTCTGCCTTGATGGCCTTAAGAGCCTCAATGCCATCCATCTCGGGCATTGTAATGTCCATGGTCACGATGTCGGGCAAAAGCTTAGCGTATGCTGTGACGCCTTCCTTGCCGTTTATGGCTTCACCTGCAATATTATAACCTGCTCTCTCCAAAATGTCTTTAAGTATCCTTCTGGAAGTTCTTGAATCATCTACTATAAGTACGTTCTTCATCTACGTGCCTCCCGTATTTCATCCAACCAAAATATCTTTAGACACTGCAATAATGTATTTGATTTCTCCTCCCGCAATATAGACAGGCATCACAATCATCTCATCGCTGGTGGTCTGTGCAAAGTTCACAGAGAAATTAGGTGGTTCAAGCTCTATCCTGGAGTCGTTCCTGCTCTGCTCCGACGCATAAAGACCGTTGATACAGTTTATAAGCTCACACACTGCATCAAGGGCATCTTCCCTGGTCTCGATAAATTCTTCCTTGGTGTACGCGATAGCCATCTTTCTGACATCTTCATACTTACCGGAAATTGCAACCACTGCCTGCTGGTCCCCGTGGAATTTCTGGTAACCCAGAACTTCATCGTTTATCACTCTGGCTGTATAGGCTCTTCCTACATATATATGGCTATCTACCAGCCTGTACATGCTCTTAAGGCCCATAGCAAACATTCTGTTATAAACAGGATCCGTATTGTCAAGGAATATGGAAACTGCCTTCTCAACCTCTCCGGTCTTAAGGGCTGCCATATCAGTCTCGGTAAATCCGTTGACTCTCTGGTAGTCTGCCTCGACATTCTCAAGCTGCTCCATTGTCAGGATTCCCATATCAACTATGGCCTGCAGGAATGTCAGGTATGTATTAGCCTGAAGTCCCAAAAGCCTCTGAACCTGTATATCCGTAAGGTAACCCTTCTCAACAGCAATGTCACCAAAGCGCTTGTCCATGGTCGACTGAAGCATGTTGACCTGCTCAGCCTGAGCTATTGTCATCATCCTCTCAGACACCGCGATAACACCGAGCTTGGCTCTGTCAGATTCCTGTTTTCTGTAAACCTGCATAAGCTGGCTCTTGGTGATCATTCCCTGTTGGGCAAGGCTTGCTCCGATTAAACGATCTAGCATTTATGCCGCTCCTTCTTGAAATATAAATTTCAAATCTACAGATGACGGAACTATACTACAATTTTAATCTAATATCCGCACACAAACAAGCATATTATTGATTGTCTTCCTTGCGCATTTCGGCCATTGCCTGACTTACTGCAGCTGAAACAGCATCCGTTGTTGATGCAGCTGCCGCCTGGCCTGTCTGATTCTTGGCTCTCATCATTTCAGCCTGCTTACCTGCTACCTCAAGGGCCATGATCCTGTCCTTGGTAAGAACTACGCTCTGGCCAAGAGGATTGATAACAAGGCCCTCTCTATCCTGGATAAAGCGGATAACATCCTGGTATCTGAACACGCCGGCGTTCCAGTCCTTGGTAACACCCTGTTTTGCAAACTCAAAAGGATCTGTATATACAGGAAGGAACTGCTTATCATCCTTGGTCTTGACTACCATGAACTTAAGCTTTGTGTCCTTGCCGATCTTTATCCTGCCGCTCTCATCGACCTCGGTTGGTCCCTCATGCTGTGTAGGAACCAGGAGCTGCGCACCTCTGATAAGAGAGAGCATCCTCATCTCCTTAGCCTTTAGGATATCATCGCGCTTTTCATACTTAACGGGCCATCTCATTTCAGCAAGGAAATCGATCATAGCAAAGTTGAGCGCAGAGTTTACGGGCTCAGGTCTTCTCTCGGCGCCGCTCCACTCACCGGGCGCTGCCACGATCTCATTTCTCTTAAACCTTGCTCTGTAGCCTCCGTTGTCTACAAGCAGGTTCTCAATTCCAATATAGTAGAGATAGTCAAAGAATCCGAACTTACCGCCGCCCTTATAGTTGGGATCCTCTATCTGGCACTTTCTAGCCGCGAGCTTTCTGAACTGCTTGTTAAAGATCTCGGCAGCCTTCTCTGCAAGCTCCTGCTCAAAATAAACATTTGCAAATCCCTGATCAATGAAAGGATATCCAGTAGTCTGATCATAGAGCACGAAGAGATACTCTGCATCTCTTACTCTCCTAAGCACCTCGTTGTAGATGAGCCTGTGGTTCTTCTCAAATCCCGGAAGGGGTGCCTTCTTATTAAACACTTCCAGTGCGGTTAAAAGAAATAACAGCTCCTGCCCGGATAATCCGTTAATAGACTCCGGATCTATTTCCTCTTCATAGATCATTGCACCGATCTCATCTTTTCTCTCGGAAGGAACAGTCTCAGGAACCTTCTCTCCCTCTGAGTCCTTGGTGTTTACAGGATTGATGCGTCCGATAACAGGCCACTCAAGGTCCTCGTGTGCCTTAATGGCTTCTTCCTTTTCTTTCTCCTTCTTAAGGCTCTGTGCCTGCTCAGCCTCCTGCTCGGAAGCCTCCCTGTTTTTCTTGTTTCCAAAAATACTAAAAATTCCCATTTAAAACTCCCTTAATTACTTGTTGTAAAAGACCTTTGAAACTGCCGCAAGATACTCAGGATCCCTGCTACCTGCGGATTCATAAGGTGAATGCATTGCCAGCTGCGCAAGACCGATGTCCACGGTATTGACCGAAACCTGCGCAGTTGAGATGTTTCCAAGTGTTGATCCCCCGGGCATATCGGATCTGTTTGTAAATACCTGATATGGCACATCAGCTTCCTTGCAAAGAAGCTTAAATTCAGCTGCAGAAACTGCATCGGTGGTGTACTTCTGATTAGCGTTGTACTTAATTACAATACCCCGGTTCATGACAGGCCTGTTTACAGGGTCTGCCTTGTCCATATAGTTGGGATGAACAGCGTGGGCATTGTCTGCTGATATCATGAAGCTGTTTGCAACAGCCATGTGATACTGCTCTCTTGTCTTACCAAGTCCGTCGCAGATCCTCTCAAGAGTATCCTTTAAGAATGTTGAATCCGCACCCTGCTTGGTTCCGCTGCCTACCTCCTCGTTGTCAAAGACGCAGTGCATAGCCACATAGTCTTTTGCCTTGGAATCCACAAATCCCTCGTAGCTGCAGTATACGCACTCCTGGTCATCAAGCCTTGAGCTTGCGATGAACTCCTCGTTTGCTCCCCAGAAGGTCGGCTTTACTCTGTTGTACAAAAACAGGTCGTGGCCGAGAATATCATCTTTCTTCTTAACTCCCGCTTCCATGGCGACCAGGGCAAAAAAGCTCTCGGCAGAACTCTCATCACCGAATATCGGAAGCATGTCGTTCTGGGCATTGTACTTCATTCCGTCGTTAGCTTCTCTGTTCATGTGAATAGCAAGAGCAGGGAGCATCAGAAGGTCTCTGTCGATGTTTACGAGCCTTGTCTCAGCCTTGCCCTTATTATTTACAACCACTCTTCCGGCAACGGAAAGGGGTCTGTCAAACCACTCTGCGCAGAGCATTCCGCCGTACTTCTCGACATTTAGCTTAATATACGCTCCTGCCTTCATCTCAGGATTTTCCTTGATCTTGAAGGATGGTGAATCGCTGTGGCTTGCGATCATGTGAAAGCCTTTAAAGCTCTTTTTCGGAATCTTAAAAGAGATTATTGCCGAGTCTCCCCTGCGAACGAAATAGTTTCCGGCTGAGAGTTTCCACTCAGCTTCCTCTTTAAGCTCCGTAAATCCTCTTTTTAAAAGATCTCTGCTGATATTATCCACAACGTGATAAGCCGTGGGCGAACTGTAGATAAAGTCCAGCATTCTCTTTGTCAGGTCATTTTTCTTATTCATAAGCACCTCTATACCGAATAAAATCGTAGAAATTAGTATATCATATTTTTCCCTGATGTGATAAAATGTAAGCACTTACATTTTGGTGGCAAAAGACAAATTAATTGGGAGAAAATTATGACAAGGGAAGAGACTTTTAAGATGCTCGATGAATACATGGATTACCTCCTTGAGAAATCCGACGCTGAGCATCCTTTTTGGAACATTGAGATGATCGTCAGTGGCAAGCCCAACAAGTGGAACTACATTGACGGATGCATGATCACCGCAGTACTGTCCCTCTACGAGATGACAGGGGACAAGAAGTATCTTGATTTTGCTGACAACTTCATCGGCTGGTTCGTTGAAGAGGACGGACAGGTTAAGACCTACTCCACAGAGGAGTACAACCTGGACAACATCAATCCTTTCAAGAACCTCTTTAAACTCTATGATCTTACCGGAAAAGAGAAATACAGAAAGGCCATGGATATAGCAAGAAGCCAGCTGGATACCATGCCAAGGACCAAGGCAGGCAACTTCTGGCACAAGAACATCTACCCTTATCAGGTATGGCTCGATGGTATGTACATGGCACAGCCCTTCTACATGGAATACGAAAGACGCTACAACAAGATGCAGGGCTGTCTTGATTCCTTCAAGCAGTTTAAGAACGTGGAAGCTCTTATGAAGGATCCTAAAACCGGCCTTTACTACCACGGTTATGATGAGAGCCGCGAGATGTACTGGGCAGATAAAGAGACAGGCCTTAGCCCCAACTTCTGGCTGCGAGCTCTTGGATGGTTCACCGTTGCTCTTGTCGATACAGCAGATGCAATGGACGAGTCCATGTACTACGAGAAGCGCTATCTTCAGTCCATGTTAAAAGACCTTGCTGATTCCCTCATACCTTTCCAGGACGAGAGCGGAATGTTCTATCAGGTTGTGGATAAAAAAGACGACGAGCGCAACTACCTTGAGACCTCGGGAACAGCGCTGATCGCCTATGGATTACTTAAGGGAGTGCGTCTTGGATATCTTCCAAAGAGATTTGAAGAGATTGCCATGAAGGCCTTTGACGGTATCACAAACACCTACCTCTCAAGGAACGAAGACGGAACTCCAAAGCTCGGAGGCATCTGCCTGGTGGCAGGCCTTGGCGGTCCTCAGCACAGAGACGGATCTCTTGAATACTACTTCTCAGAGCCCGTTGTGGAGAACGAAGCCAAGGGCGTTGCACCGCTTATTCTGCTTTACACAGAGATTTTAAGAATTAACAAATAAGAACTTTTTCATAGACAGGCATATCTTCTAAAGGAGCATCTGCAGTGATAACCTGACCGCCCTCAAGGGCTGTGTCAGTGCCGATTCGCCTCCAGCTGCAGCCCTTTGGAAGATATACCTGTCTTTTTCTTGCTCCCGCTTCAAATATGGGTGCTACCAGGTATTTATCTCCGAACATGTACTCATCTTCTACAGTCCAGGAAGTTTCATCCTCAGGGAATTCATAGAAAAGAGTTCGCATTACAGGGCTCCCCTTTTCGTGAGACTCCTGCATGATTCCTCTGATATATTCCCTCATGGACTCACGAAGTTCTATATATTTCTTGCAGATTTCAAATACCTCTTCTCCGTAGCTCCAGATCTCATTTGGAGCGCCGGATCTGCAGGTTGCACCTCCCGTCTCTCCTACCTGTGGCTGTCTGGGTTCTCTGTCCCCGTGAAGTCTCATGACAGGAAGAAACGCTCCCCACTCGAACCATCTTGTAAACAGTTCTCTAAAGGCCGGATCATCGGGGTTACCTCCATGGAAGCCTCCGATATCCGTTGTCCACCACGGTATTCCTGCAATTCCCATGTTAAGTCCTGCTGAGAGCTGATTCCTCATGCTCTCAAAGCTTGAAGCAATATCTCCCGACCATACGAGAGCGCCGTATTTCTGGCTTCCGGCCCAGGCACATCGAAGCAGGTTAACGATATTCTCCTGTCCCTGCGCTTCCATGCCCTCGTAGAAGGTTCTTGCATATTCCACAGGATAGATATTTCCAACCTCAAGGTCTGTTCCCAAAAAGTATCTGTAATTGTCAAAGTCATAGACGGTGTATTCCGGCTCAGCTTCATCAAGCCAGAATGTCTTTATTCCAAGGTCATAATAATTCTTTTTGGCCTTATCCCAGAGATATGCTCTGGCACCGGGATTTGTCGCATCATAATGGATGGTGGCTCCCTGGAAATTAAGGCCTGTCCTGAAGCCCCTTTCAGTCCTGATAAGATATCCCTTCTCCATCATCTCATCAAAGTTTTCACTCTCCCTGTCCACCGTAGGCCAGATTGAGACCATAAGCTCTATGCCCATGTCATTTAGCTCTTTTACCATGGCTTTTGGGTCAGGCCAGTATGTCTTATCAAATTTCCACTCACCCTGCTTTGGCCAGTGGAAGAAATCGCAAACGATCATATCAAGAGGAATTCCCAGCTCGTGGTACTTTCTTGCCACACCAAGGAGCTCTTCCTGCGTCTGATACCTCAACTTGCACTGCCAAAAGCCAAGTCCGTACTCAGGCATAACAGGCACAGTTCCCGTAACCTTCGCATAGGCACTTACTATCTCAGAAGGAGTATCTCCGACTACAAACCAGTAATCAATGACCTTTGTCGCGTAGGACTCAAAGCTCATTACGTTCTTACCAAAGACGGCTCTTCCGATTGCCGGATTATTCCACAATATTCCATAGCCCAGTGATGAAAGCGCAAAGGGAACACTGGCCTGTGAGTTTCTGTGTGCAAGCTCAAGGTCACACCCCTTTAGCTCTAATTCCTTTTGCTGATACTGTCCCATTCCATAGATCTTTTCATCCGGGTCAAGAGATTCAAAGCGCATTGTCACATGATAATCCCCTGCCACATTTGGTCTGAATTCTCTGCCCTCGACCTCGATGGCGCTGCACTTTGTATTTACGATATCTCTTCTGTTTCTCCAGTATTCTTCCAGCACCTTGGTGCCATCTTCCCTGCAGATGACTATTTTGCCGGAATTTGATATAAAGAGGCTCAGAGCTCCGTTTTTAAGATAAGCTCCGTCCTCAGAGATCTTGATTTCTCCGCAGCTTTTCTGGGGTATTGTGAGAGCCCAGTCGCTGCCGGGCATCTCTTTTTCCTTGGTTGCTCTAACCCTGACAGCATTCTCTCCCCAGCTCTCGATCCACAGTTCCTCTGCATCATAGTGATATATAAGTCTGTTGCCATCTACCCTCAGCATATTCTTTTACTCCTTCTCGTTTAGCCAAACACGCATTTCATTGCGCCCCCTGTTTGCCCATGCGTAATAAGGTATCATCTTTATCTTTACAGGCTCAGTAGCACTGGCCTTGGCCTTTCTGTAAAGTCCGCCTTCTTTTGCAGCTACAGTTCTAATGCCGTCAGTTTCTATAACTTCGACACCCTCAAGAAGTTCTTCCTGCCAGCTGCACTTAAGAGCAGCGGATTTCGGAAGCATAAGAAGATGCAGATTATCTCCGTTGTCTACTCCTTCTGCACAGAACACCTGAGGTCCTCTTGCGATACTTACCTTATCAACATCCTCGGAAACAAGAGGACTTGCATACCATCTCCTGGGAGTCATATCCAGTTCCAGTTCAATGTCAGTTGCGCCGGTGCTGCACTCTGTGTACCAGAAGCCTTTTTCTGCAACAGCTGCGCAGTCTTCTATCGTGCTCTCACCATTTCCGGCAACTATCTTACCCCCGGCCTTATCACACCAGCCCGGAACCCTTACGCCAATCCTTACAGCCTCTTTAGTGCTGTTATCAACATGGATCTGCACTTTTCCGCTTCTTGGATAATCCGCATCAATTCTTACAGTAACCTCGCCGTCCTCATATTTTCTGACCATCTCAGACTTTATAAAGAGGTTTACCAAAATGTCTTTCCCTGACTCAGAGAACACATAATCCTCAACTGAAGCGATAAGCCTTGCGAGGTTTGGCGGACAGCATGCACAGCCAAGCCAGTCCGGGCGCACCACTTTCACGTGGCTCTTTGTCGGGTCTTTTTCTGACTTCTCGGGAACCACCTCCAGCGGATTTACATAGAAGAAGTGCTTACCATCCAGTGCCATTCCTGCAAGAGCTGTGTTGTAAAGAGCTCTTTCCATAACATCAGCGAACTCACCATCTGCATCAAGTCTTAGCATCTGCCTTGCAAAGAAGATGAGTCCTATCGATGCGCAGGTCTCGCAGTACATGGTATCGTTGGGAAGGTCATAGTCCAGGGTAAAAGACTCTCCGTTTACCGTAGAGCCGATTCCTCCCGTGATAAACATTCTTTTATCTACTATATTTCTCCAGATCTTCCTGCAGACTGCTTCAAGGTCTTTATTGCCTGTCGAAGCAGCAACATCGGCAAGAGCCGTGCACATATAGACAAGTCTTACAGCATGTCCCTCCGCAGTGTCCTGCTCAAGGATAGGAGCATGGATCTGGAAATATGTAAGAGGTGCATTATAAAGACCTCCGATCGCAGGCTTACCCGTGTCCTCTCTGAATTGTCTTTTGAAAAAGTCAGGGTCCTGTCCCCTTTGAAGCAGGAAGTACTCTGAGAGCTTTAAATATCTCTTTTCCCCGGTGAGGTGATACAGTCTCATGAGTCCGATCTCAACTTCCTCGTGTCCGTCACACCCGTGGATCTTGCCCTCTTCGGGCCCGAAGGATGAGTCAATGTGATCGGCGAGCTTAATTGCAATATCCAGTGCTTTTTGACTTCCTGTTGCCTGATGGTAGGCTACTGCTGCCTCAATAAAATGTCCTGCGCAGTAGAGCTCATGGCTCTCTCCGAGGCGTTTGTACTTGTGGCCCGGCTCCATGATGGTAAAGTAGGTATTCAGATACCCGCTCTTTTCCTGGGCATCAGCAATGAGGTCCACCACTTCATCGGTTATCTTCTTAAGATCATCATCCCAGTGATTCTTAAGTGTGTAGGCTGCTGCCTCTAGCCATTTATATACGTCGCTGTCCTGGAAGACCCATCCGTAGTGCTCTCCCTTGGCTCTGCCGGCAGCTATCTTGAAATTCTCGATGGCATGGCTCTTCTCACTCGGGATCGATGCATCGTTTCTTTCCTTCTCAATCTTGATATCAATATCGTCGTTTAATACCTTCCACTGATACGGTATCATTCCGGTCCTTACAAGCTCTTTATACCTGTTCCAGAATGTATCGTTTACAACGGTCTTCATTTCCTCGTCCCCCTTAACATGAAGCGTTTTGTTTAATTGTACTATATTAAGTACGGGCAGAGATAGCTCTCTGCCCGCATAAAATATAGCATTTTCATCCATTTAAATTGCTGTTTGGATAGCTTTAGTTGCCCAGAATTCCATCAATGGTTGCCTGTGCTTCTGCTGCTGCAGCATCAGGTGCACTCTCACCTGTGATGACCTTATTGAATGCAAGTGATATAGCATCTGAAATGTCAGGCCACTCTGGAAGAGGTCCTCTTGCATTGGCGTACTTCATCTCATCTACAAATACCTGATAAACTGCATCGCCCTTGAACTGTGTCTCTGCGATCTTGGAGTCTGATGAGATGTATCCCATGTGATCCATCATGTAAAGACATGTATCTCCGCTGGTTGCATACTGAAGGAATGCGATAGCTGCTTCTTCGTTGCCGCCTGCTATAACTGCGTAGTTCTCACCGCCAAGTCCTGATGCCTGCTGCTTATCCTGAGGGATAGGTGCAACGTTCCAGTTAAGGTCAGGCACTTCCTGACGCATTGTAGGAATCTGCCATGTTCCGTTGATCATCATAGCAAGGTTTCCTGAAATGAACTGGTTCATGGTATCGCCCTGTGTCCAGTTGATAGCTTCCTTAGGGAATGCTCCGGATTCAACAAGACTCTTTTCAAACTCAAGTGCCTTGATTCCGCCCTCGGAATTGATCTCGTAAGATGTCTGGCCTGTTGACCATACCCAAGGAAGGAAGTTGAAGGTTCCCTCTTCGTTCTGAAGTGCGCAGTGTGCAAATCCGTAAACGTTACCCTTTGTTGTCTTCTTTGCTACGTCAAGGAGCTCGTCCCAGGTCTTGGGAACTTCACAGCCCGCGTCCTTGAGCATATCTTCGTTGTAGAAAAGAACAAGGTCGTTACTTCCGAAAGGAACACCGTAAAGCCTTCCATCCAGTGTGCAGGAATTAACAGGTCCCGGATAGTAGCTGCTTACATCAAATCTATCTGTGATGTCTGCAAAAATTCCCATTGCAGCGTAGGATGCGTGATCCGGATTATCAAGGATTACGATATCAGGAAGTTCTCCTGCTGAAGCTCCGATGGAGAGCTGTTTCTTGAAATCTGCAAAAGGTACATATTTAGCCTGAACCTTGATGTTTGACTGCTGATTGTTGAACTCCTGAATGATGTGATCAAGTGCTTCCTGATGTCCTGCTGTCTCCCAGTAGTACCATATTGTTACATCGCCTGAAGCCTCATCGGATGCCGGTACAGGATCTGCTTCCTTCTCAGTAACAGCCTCTGTCTTTGTCTCTGTTTCTCTGGATGCACCCTGAACCCCCGATTGCTCTGTCTGTGCTGCTCCGCAGCCTGCCATCATGGAAATAACCATTACGGCGCTAAGTACTGTAGCCAATAACTTCTTTTTCATGTGTCCCTCCTTATTGTTCGGTACATTATAAGTTTTGCTTACAATGGAATTATCTCCCATAAATAAGGAGTAAAAAACTCAACAAAACTTAAAAAGGATGAAATTTCTAATCTGTTTTTTTCTTTAGTGGAATTTCAATAATAATACGGCTTCCTTTTTCCCTGCCCGGCTCGGCTCTCATCTTCCCCTCATTGCCGTAGTACATCTCAAGCCTTGTCACCACGTTACTTATACCTATGCTTGTATTGCCCTTTAGAGTCTCAAAGTCGCGACTGTTTATCTTATCTATGATATCAGGTTCTATTCCTTTTCCGTTATCTTCAATGGATATCTGAAGGGAGTTATCTTTGCAGCTGACATATACGTCAAGCTTTGCATCCTCCTGATCGGGAGTAAAGCCGTGCTTGATCGCATTCTCTATAAAGGGCTGTAGCAGGAGCTTGTGCACAATGGCGCTCTGAGCATCAGGCTCTGCAAAAGCGTTGTAGGAAAAGCTGTTCTTTACCCTGTACTGCTGAAGATAGATGTATTTCCTCAGCCACTCCATCTCATCTCTTATGGTAACTTCCCCGTTACTGTTCACAATAGCATAACGCAGAATATTGGCCAGAGCACTTATGGCATTACTTATGGCATACTCATCCTTATCGATTGCCATCCAGTTGATGGTATCCAGGGTATTATAAAGAAAGTGCGGATTTATCTGCGCTTCCAGCGCTGCTATCTGAGCTTCCTGCTGCTTAGTAAGAGCAACGTTCAGCTTTTTCATCATGTCGTTAAAAGCATCGGCTATGGTCTCAATCTCCGCCGGCATCGCTTTGTCTTTTTCCGCACGTACCGAAAGATCTCCGTTTCTTGCCTGCTTCATTCTTCCCGTCACATAGTTGACGGACTTAACAAGATTTGCAGAAAGACCTGTTGACATAAGGACAACCAGGATCATCGCAAAAACTCCGATGATTGCAACCAGTATGAGCTGCCTTCTCTGAAGACGGGTAAGTTCCGAGAGGCTTGTTACGTTCACAACATCCCAGGAGAGTTTCTCATCATGCATCAGGTATACTGCAGCATCTGCTGATATCTGTGGATAGTTTTTCTTTAAAAAGAAGTCATAGTCTGAAAGTCTCTTTTCATCTGACACGGTCATGTCCGTCACAGGCTGACCTATAAGCTGCCTCTCATCTCCAAAGGTGACGATCTGTCCCTTATCGTCCACTATAAAATTAAAGATTCTGGTATCATCGCTGGAATTAAGGCAGATATCCTTAAGGAAATCCTCATCCACACTTACTATCACAACTCCGCAGTCCTTGGTCAGGGACTTGTAATCAATGATCCTGTGAGCCATGTGAAAGAGGTAGTAATCCTTATTTGCAAAATTCGTTCCAAACTCCGTGGGATATAAATGAACATTATTGTCCTGTTCGATATCCGCATATATCTCATCCTGGGTCTTGCTGAAATTATCAAGCCAGGAGCTCTTATAAGTGGCAGGCGTCATCTGCTCGTAGGTCACAAACTCGCCGCCGGGAGTTATCACGGAAACCGCCCTGATGTAGTCCTTGGTGTATAGGAGCGAACTCATAAAACGGCGCATCTGGTTTATCGCCACTGCTTCATTGGTGCCCTCGTCAACCTCGAACACCCACTTGACCATGTTGTCATCGGTGTAGAGCTGATAGAGCACATCCTCATAGGCTTCAAGGGAAATATTAAGATTGTTTTCCAGCTGTTTTAAGCTGCTCTTGGACATCATCTCGGTGTTTCGCGAAAGAGTCACCGACATGCTTATATAGGAAAAAACTCCCAGAATGATGATAGGGAGCATGCTCGTCAAGATAAAGACCCTGATCAGTCTATTGCGCAGACTCGTTTTTTTCATACTTTTTTTCCACCCCAAAAATGAAAAATCAGAGGATTATATCTCCTCTGATTATCATATATTCCGCGGGCTAACCTTTCAAGAATTATCCCTTAACGGCACCGTTTGTCATTCCGCTTATTATATAGTTCTGCATGAAGATAAAGATCAGCGTAACCGGTATGATGGCCACGATGGCAAAGGCAGTAAGGTAACTCCACTTGGTTCCGTACTGGCCCATGAAATTAAAGATACCGGCGGTGATAGGTCTTTTCTCCTGGTCCAGAATAAATGTCATTCCATATGCCAAATCTCCCCAGGCATAGAGGAAGGAGAATATCGCGCATACGATAACACCGGGCTTTGCAACCGGAACAAGTATCTTCATAAACGCCATCATCCTGGTGCAGCCATCGATGTAAGCAGCTTCCTCCAGGGCCTTTGGTATCGATGCAAAATAGTTTTTAAGTATCAAGACGGAGAAAGGGATTCCGATGGTTGCATCTGCCAGGACAGGTGCCCACCAGGTATTGTAGATCTTCATATTCCTGAACATTATGAACATAGGAGTTAAAAGAACTGATACCGGCAGCATCTGTGTTACCAAAAAGCCCAGGAGCATAGCTTTTCTTCCGACAAACTTATATCTTGCAATGGCGTAGGATGCAGGAACTGCAAGAACTACAGCAATCAGCATCGCGCCTGTTGATATCACAAAACTGTTAAAAAATGACTTGAACATATTGAAGTCGCCATTCTCAATCTGAGCTGCGTAGGACTTGGTGTTGAGCTCATGAGGATACCAGGTTGGCGGTATCATGAATATCTCTTTTTCTGTTTTAAAAGATGTTATCAGTGTCCAGAACAATGGGAAAAGAAGCAGCACCAGTATCACCACGGATACGATACATAAGATCACATTGTTCTTTCCTGTTATTTTTTTCTCGTCCATCAGTCTTCCTCCCCCTGCATAGTGATCTTCAGATATAAGAGTCCCACAAGAAACAGTATCAGGAACAATACGTTTGCAACCGTTGATCCCTTGCTGTATTGGAACAGATCAAAGGATAGCTTGTAGGAATAGGTGGAAAGAAGGTGCGTGGAATTGACCGGTCCTCCTTCAGTCATTACGTAAACAAGATCATATACCTTGAAGGTGTAGATAAATCCGAGAACCAGCACCGACTCGATGGTTGGACGAAGCAGCGGCAGAGTTATCTTTATCAGCTGCTGCCAACTGTTTGCGCCATCAACCGAGGCGCTCTCGTAGAGCTCCTGAGGAATCGTGGTAAGACCCGTCGCCAAAAGGATTGTATTAAAAGGAATACCTATCCATACATTGGCAGCAACAACTGCGATCATGGCGGTCCTTGGAGTTGTCAGCCACTCCACATTGTTCTGTATCAGGTGAAGGCATTTTAAGATATAGTTGATGATTCCAACATCTGTGGAGAACATGAACTTGAACATCAGCGCAGTAACCGTCATCGGCATCATCCAGGGTATCATGGTAAGACCTCTGACTGTCTTTGCGAATGTGAAGTTCTTATTGAACAAAAGAGCCAGTAAGAATCCTATCAGGAACTGGAATATAAGGCAGTAAATGGTGAACTTTAAGGTGTTTCCCATTGCCTTTCTGAATACTTCATCCCCGAATATCTGAAGGTAATTTGCAAAGCCAACGAAGTGCTTCTTGCCGTGCACAAGATTTTTTACCGATACGTCCTGAAAACTAAGAACGAGGTTACTCAGTATCGGATACCCAACAAAGATCAGCATATATAAAAATGCAGGAAGAATGAACAACAATCCTGCATTTTCATATCTGAAAAATTCCTTTACTTTTTTCATCTTCTTCCCCTTTTCAATATCTCTTTTTCTAAATAATACCTTGGCAAAAGAAATATCAAAACACGATAAATCTGAAAAAGGTGGAATATTCTAATGTGGTTTTATTATCACTTAAGTGACTTTCTGTACTCGGCAGGGAGCTTACCCGTAACGTCTCTGAAGACCTTGCTGAAGTACTTGGGATCGGAGTAGCCGACTCTTTCCGATATCTCCTTGAGCTTCATTGATGTGCCAACCAAAAGCTCTTTTGCCTTGCTGATTCTATAGTTTCTGATGTAGGTGCTGAAGGTTTCGCCAGTTTCCTTGTGGAACTGGGTTCCTAAGTACTCCGGAGTTATACCGAGTCTGTCGGCTATTTCATCCAGCGTGATTCCTATGTGGTAAAACTCATGGATCATACTCTTTGCACGGCGCACAGTAAGCGTCTCTGTATCGGAAGTCTCCTCATTATCTCCCAGCATATCCAAAATGCCTGCGCATACAGATGAAAGTTCAGATCGGAGCTTGGCGTTCATGATACCGTCCAGGAGCTTTTGCTGCTGAAGATCAGCTACTTTCTTGTTTCCGATGTCCTTGGCAATCTCAATGACAGACCAGATAAATCTTACAAAGCACTCCTTGATCTCCCTCGGGTCATAGACCTTTCCGTCATGGAAGCCTTCTTCGAATTCATCCATGAGCTTTTTTTGCTGAGGAAAATCCGATGCGCAAATGGCTGTCTTCATTCTTGCTTCAAGGTCCTGAGGATAGACGCACAATGATGTCTGCACCTTTGTTATCTTGGGATAGGATATCAGAACGTCTTTTTCAAAAGAAATATTCCAGTCCATGTAAGGGTATAAATCGTTTATGCCTGCACTGATCCCACCAATGGAGGCACATTCGGTAAAGCCCATGGCAGAGCTTCCCTTAAGCTTGTGCAATAGCTGGTACTGGATCCATCTCTCAAGATCAGCGGCGCTTTCATACTTATAGACTATGGCGATCAGGGATTTCCTGTACTCCACATCAAGGATCAGATACTTAATGCCCTCATAAAATGAAAGAGAATTCGAGAGCTCTTTTTGCTCTCTCTTTGCGCTGTTTTCATACTGATTCCCAAGGTAGTCACACAGGATGATGAACTTCTGATCTGCGGTTATTCCGTAGTTTTTCTTTAGGTAGTTAAAAGCCTCATCGTCAGCGGACATTCGCCCTCCGATGATATCGCGCATAACCTGGTCAAGCGTTCCGACCGTAGCAGGCTTTTTCCTCTTATCCTCTTCCATCTGATGTCTGATGTTCTCGAGGGCTGTTGAAAAGTCAGATATATTAAGGGGTTTTAAAAGATACTCCGTAACCCCCAGTTTCATTGCAGTTCTTGCGTATTCAAATTCCGAGTAGGCGCTGAGCACGATTGCTTTGATATCAAGGCCCTCATCACTTATGGCCTGAAGCATTTGAAGGCCGTCCATCTCAGGCATCTGTACGTCGGTAATGACAAGGTCGGGCTTCTTGGCCCTGCAGATCTCAAGTCCTGCTCTTCCGTTTTCTGCTTCCCCCACTATTTCATATTCGTCCCCAAGTTTTCCAAGGAGTTTAAAGAACCCCTCTCTGATGCGGACTTCGTCCTCTACTATAACTATCCTCATTGCTTCTCCCCCACATGCTGCAAAAATGCAGTCATCTTTTTTATATTAACATGACTGCAATAAAAAAGGAGCAGACATTTAAATGTCTGCCCCTGCGTCAGTTTTAAAGTTTTATGCCTCATCAGAAGGAAGCTCAACCTTGAAGTACTTGACGTTAGCTGTAAGCTCTTCAGCGATCTTCTGAAGGTCGCGTGCCTGCTCAACAACAGATTCCATGTTGGTATCAAGCTGCATAAGAGATGCTGATGTCTCCTGGGTTGAAGCCGCGTTCTCCTCTGAAATACTTGAGAGAGACTCAACGGAGTTCATGATGTTCTCCTTGTCGGAGTTCATGGTGTTGACCAGCTCAACAATCTGTTTGTTGCCTTCCTCTGTCTCCTGAAGGAGTGCAAGCATCTGATCGAAGGACTCACTCATCTCCTCAAGAGCTGTTGTCTCATTGGTGATGGCACCCTTGATAGCCTCTGTGAGCTCTTTATTCTTATTGGAATAATCTGTAATCGTCGAAAGCATGTTGGTAATCTCACCGGCAAGGTTATTTGTATCTCCCGCCAGATCCTTGATGTTATCGGCAACTACCGCAAATCCCTTACCTGCCTCTCCTGCTCTTGCAGCCTCAATTGAAGCATTGAGAGCGAGGAGGTTGGTCTGGCTTGCGATGGAGATAATGGACTCAGCAGCTGTAGTGATCTGTGCAACTACATTTGCTGTCTCATTTACAGAGTCTGCAACTTGAGTAGCCATCTCGTCGTTCTTCTGATCCTGCTCTTTGATCTGCTCGAGCTGTTCCTTAACCCTCGTAGACTCCTCATAAACCTGACGCCCCTTGTCCAGATTGGAGTTTGCAGACTCCAGAACATTGTCAACAGAGGATCCCATACTTACGGTTACGGAAGATGTGCTCTGAACATCCTCTGCCATAGCTGTTGCACCTGTAGCCAGATCGTTAACTGCAGAGCTGATGTCGGTAGTAGTCTTCTGTGAACTTGAAATGCTGTCCTTGGCAAGCTCAGCCTTGGTGTTTACGCTGTCTGCATGATCAATGACTCTTGCAAGAGCATTCCTGAGCTCATGTCTCATGGACTCCAGGCCCTTGAGGATTTCCTCGAACTCAATGATTATACTGTCGGTCTTTATCTTCGTTACGAAATCACCGCTGGAAATTCTCCTAACATCCTCGCCCATCTTCTTGAGAGTTTTCAGTATGGCCATAATAATGAGAACAGTTATTATAAGGAGAATAACGGCAATAGCCATAAAGATGCCGGCATTTACATATATGCTTTTTGAAGTTGCTGCTTCTGCCTCTTCTCTCTCGTGAGTAGCCCAGTCCTCTGTGATATCAGTCATATCGCTGATATAATCTCTTGTTGTAAGGAACTGATTGGCAAAAGCTTCAATGTCGCCCTCATTGGCGTCAACGTTATAGGTGGTCTTCCAGGAATTAAACTGTGACTCGAAAGCAGGATAAACCTGTGAGAATGTCCTTCCATCGGAAGTAGTATGCTCCGTCCACAGATCATCATTGGTCTGGGCAAGAGCGACAGCCTGTTTAACCCTGTCAAAGGCCTGATCACAGTTCTCATAGTAATCACTTACATTCTGCTTTATCTGCTCCGGAGGCAAATACTGCGCGTAAGCATTAATATTCAGCACAGCAGTCTCAGCCTGATACAGATCCCTGTCCGCATTGATCAGGTTTGTACTTATGGTATAAAGCATGTCATAGTAAAGCTCTTCATCAGCTTGCTCAATTGATTTCATCTTAGTTGCATTGAGAATGATGCTGATGACAAGCGTTAATACCAGTACTGTTGAAATACCGATAAGCAAGAGTCCAAGTGGTGCCTTAAAGCCTGATTTCTGATTCATGTATTTACCTCCTTATTCGAATCCCGTACCACTATTATATTGCTTTTCGGATTAAAGAATGTGCTTTTTGGCTAAAATTTATACTTTTTTTAGGCAATTTGTTTATATTTAATCATCCGTTTATTTGCCTATTTTTTCCCTTATCAGATTTCCTGTTCTTCTGATCTCTTCCCAGAAGTCCCTGGCGGATAACCTGATCGCCCCGCTTCCCATGACAATTACCTGTTCTATGGCATCAGAAGTGGCCACGGTTACCCTGTATTTCCTGCTTATCTCATGTGCAGCTTTCTCGATATACTGATCTGCAGTCTCTGCCTCTTTTGTATAAATAATCATCAGTCCGCTCTTTTCTTCCACATGTTCCCTTCCGCCGGGAACCTTGTATGCGTCGAAAACAAGCAGCACTTTCTCTCTCCTGAAGCCCTGGAAATTCACCAACGTGTCGATGAGGGTATCTCTTGCAGCCTTTAGGTCATCCCTGGCAAGAGAAGCCATTTCAGGCGATGCATAAATAATATTGTATCCGTCAACCAGGAGATATTCCTTGTATTCATCGGGGTTTTCACCCTTTACATTTTCATATTTCTCACGCTTTTGTCTCTCGACTTCAAGGTCTCTTCTGGCTTCTTTTTCTTCGGCTGTCAGTGCAGTGACTTCGGTCTTAGTCTCTACGTATCTGGGCTTTACAGACCCATAGGTCCGCTCGAATATTGCCTTTAACTCCTTGTCTTCCATGCGGAGTTGCTCTTCTATTTCGTCAAAAGACCTCTCTGCATTATCCTGTTTCCGTAGACGGACCTGAAGCTTTTCAAGGGCTTCCATATCTATGCTGTCGGACAGATCTGTCTTCTTAATACTGCCGTCAGGGCTCCAGCCCGAGTCCACATGCATGTAATCTCTGACTTCACTCCAGGGTATAACGGTTCCAGCACCATGCATGCAGAAAACCGAATCAGCAGAGTTGTCGAAATCAAGTTCCGGATCGTAACCAATCTGCTCAAGTACTTCTTCCGTGTTATGGCAAGGGGCATAACCACTTAAGGTAGTAAATATCCTGCCCTCGCCTCTTGTGTAGGAGGAAAGCGTGGTGCTGTAATCCCCCAGGCATGCTGCCGGAACAGTTCCTGTAAGGACTGATTTTCCTCCCTCGATGTCCGGTGATGATACAGTACCATTCATGCGCTGCATATCACCAAGTGCCCTTCCCACAAACTCCTGCGGAAGTTCAATGCGATAGTCAAACACCGGCTCAAGAAGGATGCTGTTTGCCTGCATCAGTCCCTGTCTGATTGCGCGATAAGTGGCCTGCCTGAAGTCACCGCCCTCGGTATGTTTTTCATGGGCTCTTCCTGCAAGCAGGGTTATCTTTATATCTGTAACCTCAGACCCTGTTAGGACTCCGAGATGTTTTTTCTCTAAGATATGAGTCTGAATCAGCCTCTGCCAGTTAAGGGCAAGGTCATCGGTACTGCATACACTGTCAATTTCAATTCCGCTTCCCGGCTCTCCGGGTTCAAGCAGAAGGTGGACCTCCGCATAGTGCCTTAAGGGCTCGTAGTGTCCGACACCTTCAACAGGTCCTGCGATTGTTTCCTTATATACTATGTGTCCGGGACCAAAGCCAACATCAAGGTCAAAACGGCTCTTAATCAGATGCTTTAAAATTTCCTTCTGCACTTCGCCCATGGTCTGAACCACGATGCTCTTTGTAGCTTCGACATAATTAAGAAGAAGCATGGGTTCCTCTTCTTCCAGGGCTTTTAGTTTGCCATAAACCTGTATGGCATCAGCCTCCTTTGGAAGAATAAGGGTTGATGAAAGAATTGGCTGAAGAACCTCTGATACCGTCTCTCCTTCCAAAGTTCCAAGACCTTCACCGGCTCTTGTTTCCGATAAGCCCGTCACGGCACAGATCATTCCTGTCTCTGCCTCTTTGACCGCAGTGAACTTATCACCTGAATAAAGCCTTATCTGGTCTATCTTGTCATTACCGATCTGATCTCTTACCTTAAGGTTTCCGCTCATGATCTTCATATGAGTGAGTCTGTTGTTGTTTTCATCGCGGCTTATCTTGAATACACGCGCACCAAAGGCTTTATCTGACAGGTCTTTTAAAGAGCCTTCTCCTGATTCCTGAAGATAATCTGCCACCAGGTCCAAAAGCTCTTTTACCCCTTCCATCTTAAGGGCGGAGCCAAACCTGCAGGGGAAACACTTACGAGTTCTGATAAGACGGGCGATGTCGCTCTTATCTACCGCTCTGCCTTCAAGGAAACCTTCCAAGAGCTCGTCGTCGCATACTGCGATTTCTTCCTGAGTTTCGGCATCGGTTATGGGATTTGTGAAGTCAACGACATGGCTATTAAGGTCACTCTTTAGCGCAGACATTATGTCCTGCCGGCTGATCCCCTGAACATCTGCCTGATCCATCTTATTTACAAATATGATCGTTGGAACGTTATAGTGAGAAAGGAGCTTAAAGAGCACTTTGCCCTGACTTGTGACCTTGTCCGGGGCGCTGATGATAAGAACCGCCACGTCAAGAACCTGCAGAGTCCTCTCCATCTCAGGTGAAAAATCCGCATGTCCCGGCGTGTCAAGAAGTGTGAAATTTATTCCTTCATATTCAAAGATAGCCTGCTTGGAAAATATAGTAATCCCGCGGCTTCTTTCAAGTTCATAGGTATCGAGGAAGGTGTCCCTGTGGTCCACTCTTCCCATGTTTCTGATAGCTCCGCCGAGGTATAAAAGTCCCTCTGAGAGCGTTGTCTTTCCGGCATCAACATGCGCAAGAATGCCGATGGTTAAATTTTTATGCATACTCTTTTACTCTCTGACAGGTTCTACTCCAAGCTCTGCAAGTATCTTATTTGCACCCTGGATCTTTTCTGTAAACTTGGTCAAAAATGCGTTGCGGATCAGAACACTCTTTTCCTCAAAACCAAATCTCTTTGGGATATCATGAGTGATCTCAAGTATATCCTGCGCAAGTCTTGTGGCAGCACCTGCTTCGCTCATTGACATTATTCCGAACACTGCAGTTGAATATGCCTTCGAGGAAAGACAGGAATCAATGAAGTAGTCGGCAAAATCCAGGAGCTTTGCGTTTACGTCTCCTGCAATTCCCGGTGATAAAAGAACATCAAGATGATCTTCCATTTCTCTTCTAAGCTTTTTGGAATTAAAGATATTTATGCTGGTCCTTCCAATGACCTGGATCATGAGCCAGGCTTTCATTTCCTCTGCATATTTATTCTCTGTTTCGTTATTAATCATAGAAACCTCTCTAAATGTTGTTGCTTTAAAACCTATTATACAATATCTATTATCGATTCTTAAAAGAATATAAACTATAACGAAATATGGTAAATTATTATTCGCTCAATGCTATAATTATTTGTACTAGCTTACTTATTTTATTATACCTTTTTGAACAGGAGATGAAAAAAATGAGTGAAAATGAGGCAAAAACATCTGCAAATGCTTCTGTGAAGAAAAAGAACAAGAAGATCAGTACCAAGCTCCTTACATACATACTTCCTGTTGTTATCATCACAGTAGTGGCACTGGTTGTTATCGCTGCAACCGTTTCCAAAAACAGAATGTCTGAGATGGCCACAGAGACGCTTGAGTCTTCTATCTCAAACCAGGCGGACAACATCGACGCATGGCTGAGCGAGAACCTCCAGTATTTCACAACCGTTAAACATACCATAGAAAGTCAGAATCCTACAGAGGCGGAATTTGTTCCTATTCTGGATACTTACTATGGCTATAACGAGAACGCTCCGGAGGGCTTCTATATCGGAACCAGTGACGGACAGTTCTACAAAGCCACCGAGTCCGGCATGGCAGCCGGAAATGTTACCGAAACCACCTGGTTTAAGCAGGGTCTTAGCAGGATCAGAATGGCATACGGTACTGCATACACAAATGAAACCGGCGATACTGTTATCAGTGCTACCGGTATTCTGAACGACGGCTCCGATAATATCAAAGTCATCGGTGCAGACGTTTCCCTCAATAAGATAATGATCATCGTAAACTCCGGTGTAAAGATGGAGGATGCAAGTTCCTTCCTTGTAGATACCAATGACTACAAGATCCTTGCACACAGAGATAATACCATAATGGGTACAACTCTTGCAGAGTCAAACTCAAATCCTCTCCTTGCAGGTGCTGCTAAATCCATTGTCAGTGGAGATCTCACCAGTAAAGAGATTGCAGACAACATGGTTGCCTTCAAAGAAATCCCGGGAACAGACTGGGTGCTTGTATCATACATTCCTACAAGTATCATCCTTAAGTCAGTTTCACAGATGGGAACTCTTCTGTTTATAGTTGGTGGAATAGCAATTGTCCTCATTATTTTACTTATCCTCCTCGTTGTCAGAAGAGTTATTGCACCTCTTGGACATATTTCCAACAACATCGCATCTATGTCAGAGGGTGACTTCACTATCGATATCGCTGCTTCAAGTAACGATGAGATCGGTGTCATGGGAAGCAAGGTTTCAGAGTTCGTTGCTTCCATGAGAAGCATGCTCTCAAGTATCAGTCAGGAATCTGACAAGCTGCAGGAAGAATCAGATAACTCAGACAGAGTTTCAAAGACCATGTACGAAGCCTCCCAGTCACAGGCCGAAGCTATGCAGCAGCTCAATGAAACCGTTGATCAGCTGGCTACAGCTGTTAACGATATTGCTCAGAATGCCACAACTCTTGCACAGGTTGTTGCCGATACAAGAGATAACAGTGACAAAGCAAACGAGAGTATGAAAGAGACAGTCGGTATCTCCCAGAAGGGCCGCGAGGATATGGAAAAACTCAGCGTTGCCATGGAAGGAATTTCCGATGCCAACGAGAGACTTGTTGAATCCATCAACAAGGTTGGTTCCGCATCTGAAGAGATCACCAACATTGTCGGCATGATCAGTGAGATTGCAGAGGAGACAAACCTCCTTTCACTCAACGCTTCAATTGAGGCTGCAAGAGCCGGCGAAGCAGGAAAGGGATTCGCAGTTGTTGCTACGCAGATAGCAAAGCTGGCCCAGACTTCAGCCGAGAGTGCCAACAATATTTCAAATCTTATCGGAGAAGTTCACAATCTTATCGGAGATGCAGTAGGCCAGGCTCATGCCAGTGCTGACAGCATAAAGGAGAACTCCGAGCTCATTCAGGTTGCGGTCGGAACCTTCGATCAGATCTATACAAATATTCAGGAATCTAACGAACTTATCGAGGCAATGATCGAAGATATCGAGAAGGTAGATGACGTTGCCACCAACGTAGCTGCTATCTCCGAAGAGCAGGCAGCCAGTGCTGATGAGATTCTTGCAACCAGTGAAAACATGGTTGAGATGGCTAACAATATCACAAAGAGCAGCCAGGATGTTGCAGATAATTCACATGAGCTTGCTTCCACATCGCAAACTCTTACATCCTATGTTCAGAAGTTTAAGATTTAAGGAGGCATGGAATATAATGAAAAATACAAATATCAAAAAAATATTTGCATGTCTTTTGACAAGTATGCTTTTGGCAGTTTCCGTAATAGGCTGCGGAAGTTCATCTTCCGGCGGTGGTGGGACATCAGGTTCAGGTTTGAAGATCTACTTCTCAACCATTACACTTGATGATTTCAAGACCCTGGTTATGAACGGCGTCGTTGATGCCGGTGCTAAAAACGGCGTAACCGTAGACTGCGGAGAGCCCTGCGATACAGTTGATGCTCAGGTTGCTCAGATTTCCCAGGCAGCAAGCAGCGGATATGATGTTATCATCTGTAATCCTGTAAACGTTGAAACCACACTTCAGCTTGAAGTTGCAGCCGGCGATATTCCGATTCTGTTCACAAACTCAGAACCGGATGCAGCATACCTTAAACCCAATAAGTACATGTAT